>NZ_JBMDKC010000014.1:0-75525 GCF_057809515.1 Bacillus sp. FG16 | reverse complement strand
AACCCTTTTGAAGGGAATTTCATTTTATTTGTTCTCTTAAGTTGATGGGCATGGGCTGAATCCAGCAAGTGCAGTAGCTACGAATAAACTAGCGTCGACAATGGGGTGTGCAACTAGTAATATTGTGTTTTATCGTTCTGGTAATCTTGATTTGAAATCGGCGTTTAAATTAGTTCCGCTCACTTTCATAGGTTCCATAATAGGGGCATGGACCGTTCATTTAATGAATCCAGAAGTACTGAAGCCATTGATGTTGATTATGCTTGGTGCGGTCGCTATTTATACGATATTCAAAAAGGATTGGGGTAGTATTTCCACTCATAAGAAATTGTCTGGTCGACACGTCATTATTTTTACCTTTTTTATTTTTGCTATTGGTTTTTATGATGGATTTCTAGGTCCTGGAACAGGCTCGTTTTTAATGTTTTCTCTTTTATTTATTGGATATGATTTTTTAAAAGCAGCAGGTAATGCGAAGCTTCTTAATTTAGGAAGTAATGTTGGTGCATTGTTGATGTTTATGTATGTAGGGCAAGTAAACTATGCGTATGGTTTTATAATGGGGATTGCTCAAATTGCTGGAGGGATTGTTGGCTCCAAATTCGCTATAAAAAAAGGAAGCGGGTATGTTCGTGCTCTTTTCATTACAGTAACTTGCTTATTGTTAGCGAAAAATCTGTATGACTATATTCAGTAAGTAATTAAAGAACGTAGAAAAGGTTAAATACGCAGATTACATAAAATATAAGAAGACACTAAGGAGAAAATTCCTTTTAACATTTTTTAGATGCTACCTTGTTTGAAGATAGCATCTAAAAAGAAAATCTAAGTGAAGAGAATGAAAATAATATAAACTCATATTTTTCTGGGGTATGTTTATTGATTATATTGAAATGTTTACTCTATATTCTTCTTATAATTAGGCCTCAACAAACTCTTAAAATCCAACTCAGCAATTAACACACTCAATAATATAAGCGTAGCCCCTAAGTATCCTTTTCCTGTCAGCGTTTCACCTGTGAAGACGAAAGCAAAGCCTGCGGAAAAGACAGGTTCTAATGAAAAAATAAGACCTGTATGGGTAGGTGTCGTGTATTGCTGGGCAATTACTTGCACGATGAATGCGACTGCGGTGCAAAATATGCTTAAAGCTAATATGATTAGCCATGAGTCGATCGTGCTGGGAAGTTTTGGTGTTTCTATAATGAATGAGAAAATAAGACTAAATAGGCCGACGAAACCGAGTTGCACTACTCCAAGTGCAATGGAATTCACATGTTTCGTTACGCTTCCAGTAATGATGACGTGGATCGCATAAAACAGGGCAGACAGTATGCAAAATATATCGCCGTTACCGATTTTGAATTCGCTAGTTAATGTTAATAAGCCGATTCCTATTATCGTTAAAATGATTCCTACTATAACTTTCTTTTCTGGAATGTGTTTTAAAAATATAGCTGATAATATCGGAATGAAAATGACTGTGAGACATAGTAAGAAACCAGCATTAGAAACACTTGTATACTTTGTACCGAAAGTCGCGAAAATGTAAACGATAAATAAGACAGAAGCGAGTATAAATGCATATTTTACAGTTTTAAAATCGATCTTAAATAAATGTTTGTAAAATATTAAACCTGATAAAAGAAAAGCGATAATAAATCGTAATGCGATTAAATTATATTCTTCTATGCCATCAAGTCCAAGCTTTGTAAGTAGGATGGATGCACCCCAAAAGAATGTAACTAGTAGTAACATTAAATCCGCTTTTAATTGTAGTTTCATTTCTATTCCCTCGTTATGTATAAATTTTATAAGCCCATACCCCTATCCCCATTTTTATTTTAATATTAATTCTGAATATTTGTAACTTAAATTTATCGACGTTTTATTTCATTGATTTAATGTTATCCGCCGCAAACATATTAGCGGAGTTAAATCTAAACATGATGTACGATGTGATGAAGTCTTTTAATCCATTATTGAAGAGATTAGTTAGTGTAATAATTTCAGAAAAATTAGGAAGAGCGATGGTGCGAGTTGGGAAAGATGGATATGCTCATTCGATTATTGAAAGTTCGGATTTGAAGAAGATCGGTAAGTAATAGTATGTGTATAAAAGCCCAGTTTGGAGGGGCTTTTTTTCTATGTAAAATTTCACTTGTTTTGTTTACATAATATCTTTACAATCATTTGATAAAATATATGTAACTGCATATTGTGAGGGTGGGTGGTTATCCCTTCTTTCCATTTGGAAGGAAAGGGGGTGATAATATGGAGTTTTTGTTTGACCTTGTAAAAGAATTTGTAAAAGCGACTGTACGTGAAGTTTCAGCGTATTTTTTGCGGAAGCAACTTCTGGATAAGGACAACAAAAAACCCACTCCGCGCCGTAGGAAGCAAAAGGGTGGGTTTCGCAAAAAATAATAACGTATAATAACCACCACCCTATACGGTAGCAGTTAAGGGAGAGATGTTAGCGCATCTCTTCTTTTTATTATATGCCAATTTATTCGCTGTCACACTTATATAGTATTCTACGGAAAATATATCATATTCCTATTTTGTGGTCAATTTGATCCCGCTTTAACGGGCAGTAAGACCCCCACCTCAAAATTCAGTGGAAGCAAAGAAGTTAGGTGGGGGTCGGGCTGTCCGTAAAAGTCCGATTGGTGAGGGCTGATTAAAGTTTCACTTTATTGCATGATTGAAAAGGTGTAGTCTTAATCCTCTTCAAACTGAAAAATATCCCGATTAATGAGTTGGTGGAGATACCTATCCATTTCAGCAGCAGAAACTTTTCTTTCACTTTTAAACCACCATGCGCTTAATGAGGTGATTGCCCCTGAATAAAATTCAATGATTAAATCATTGGGCATCGTATGATTTTTGTGCAGTTGATTTAATGCTTCTATTTCTTGTTTTCTCGTTTCGTGACTTAAATACTGTGTTCGGTTAATAAATTGTTCATCAGACATTTGCGTTTCTAATATTTTACCGATTTCTTCATGGTGTAGAAATTGTTCCATTACTTGAAATGGTTTACTTAATCGATCTGAAACCGGTATTTCAGCAATCATCTTGCTGTATCGTTTAAATCCAAATGCTAATAAAGCATCTTTATCTTCGAAGTGTTTATAAAAGGTTGTTCGGTGTACCATTGCGCGGTCACATATTTGGTTAATCGTGATCGTACTATATTTCTGTTTTGATTGCGTCATTAATTCAAATAAGGAATCCCACAGTAATTTATGTGTACGTCTAATACGTAAATCAAGTTGTTTTTCACTATCGTTCATCTACAATTCTCCTTTTTTGTAGATTAAATATACAGTGGCTGAAAATTGATTCTCCCTTTTTAATCTACATATGTATATTATATTACATGTGTTCCGGTGTATTTAAAGTTTTTTAAGTAAGAAACAGGAGGAGAATCTGTAAATGAATATGACAACTAAGAGCCCAGCAAGTGGCAAAGTTGATACTTCTAATTTGAAACATACCCCCATTTTAATTGCATTACTTTTAGGTGCAATGGTTGCATTATTAAATGAAACATTACTTGGTAATGCGTTAACGGTATTAATGAAAGAATTTGACGTAACCGCTTCAACGATTCAATGGCTTTCTACGGCTTACATGTTAGTAGTTGGGGTTTTAGTTCCAATTACAGCGTTACTTCAGCAATGGCTCACAACGAGACAAATGTTTTTGATCGCTATGGTAACGTTTTTAGTCGGTACATTAATTGCGGGATTCGCACCGACATTTTCCGTTTTATTAATTGGCCGTATCGTCCAAGCTGTAGCGACGGGGTTAATTACACCGTTATTAATGAATACGATTTTAATCATTTGTCCACCTGAAAAACGTGGTGCGACAATGGGATTAATCGCACTCGTGATGATGGCAGCTCCGGCAATTGGCCCTACATTATCTGGAGTAATTGTGGATTCATTAAATTGGCGCTGGTTATTCTATATTGTTATTCCTATCGTGATCATTTCCATTATGATTGGGATGAAGTACATTCAAAATGTTTCAGAGTTAACAAGGCCAAAAGTAGATTACCCATCTATCCTTTTATCGACATTAGGATTTGGCGGGCTTGTGTATAGCTTTAGTGCATCGGGTGATTTAGGATGGTCCGATGCAAAAGTGTATGGCACTTTAATTGTTGGGCTTATCTCATTATGTATTTTTGCCGTTCGACAATTGAAAATTGAGAATCCAATTTTAGAATTACGAGCATTTAAAGTTCCGATGTTTACATTATCAGTTGGATTAATTGTCATTGTGATGATGTCGTTATTTTCAACGATGACTTTATTACCGATGTTCCTGCAAACCGTTTTACTCGTTACAGCTTTTAAATCAGGAATTATCATGCTTCCGGGAAGTGTTATTAGCGCCATAATGGGGCCAATCGCAGGTAAACTATTTGATAAATTTAGTCCGAAAGTTATTATCGTTCCCGGCATTGTCTTAGTAGGAATTGCAATGTTCTTATTTAAAGGCATTACTCCTGATACATCAATGTTACAAATTATTGTCATGCATAGCGTATTAATGGTTGGACTCATGTTTGTCATGACAGCACAAACATACGGTTTAAATCAATTAACACCAGATTTATATCCGCACGGAACAGCACTATTTAGTACGTTGCAACAAGTAGCTGGTGCAATTGGTACAGCTATCTTTATTTCGAAAATGTCTTCAGGAACAACTAGCTATATGGAGAGCTCCGTAAATCCACTGGATCCAGTAGAGAAGTTAAACGGTTTAACGTCAGGGTTCCAAGGTGCATTTGCACTTGGGTTAATCTTTATTATTGTTGCATTTATCGTATCGTTATTCTTAAAAGAAGAGAAAGAAGGAGTAAAGGCAGCGAGGGTTTTACAGAACGAACATTAAGGTTTATATAAAAAAGACATCTTTCCCTAGAAAAGATGTCTTTTTTATATTTTTTTCGTAACACTTGTTTTGGGTGTCTTCATACATAAGAATTGGTATGTACAATAATTATCCTTTTTGAGAATAACGATGCAAAGCCGTACTAATAACTAATAGTTCACCAGATGATTTAGTGACATCGTATATAGATCCTGTTATGAGAATAGGCATAGTCATGATTGTGAAGTTGTTATATTGGTATTAAATGATTTATACGTTTTTTATAGTGAAAATTAGAGACACTTCAATAAAAAGGAATTAAATATGGTACTCTTTAGTTAAGATATTTAAACGAAGACAGGGGAAATGAAGATGGACAAAAAGCTAACGTATTGGCTAGCATCTATTATAGGTGTAGTAGTACTTGCAACTGGTATGACTTATGGAATGTTACAGTTTGCTGAAGTCCCGCTTGGGAGTGAGGACCATGTTTTTGCAGAGGTTAATAAAGAAGACACACTATCGAATGAAGCAGAAGTGAAAGGCTCAAATGCACAACTTCACATTACAGTAACTTCTACTGAAGAAGAAGTGATTTCAGCTATGCATAGCATGACTCATCAAAAAGTAAAAGCGTGTGAAGGAAAGGGAGCAACCCCTATGTCCAAAAAGAATGCAGAGAAAGTAAGAAACATTCTAAACGGAAACAATTTCAAGAATAAAGAAGAGCTATTAGCAATTACTGAAAGATGGGCAAACAGAGATTTTAGTAAAATTTTAGAAGAACATAACTATTTTATTAAACTTCAAGGTGGCAAGATAGGTGAAGCTACAGTAATGGATAAGATAGACGAGAAAGTATTCTGTTTCAATACTTTCGGTGATGATGTAACGGCCGCATTAGTTAAATCAGGAGATCTTCAGCCACGTTAAAGTGTCTTTCTCAATTATAAGAAAAGCCTCAAGTATTCATATACTTGAGGCTTTTCCAATGGAAAGATAGGAATGATACGAATTCCTTACATTAAGAACAAAGTGGAATTACTCCTAAACCAATTAATAAAGCTGCAGCAACTGCTGGAATTGGTACAGGAATTTGAATACCTTCTACAAACAAGAAATACTGACCACTTACTATTTTAAAACAAACTAATTGCATGGCTATTCCTCCCTTCTTTTAGAATTAATACATTATATTAATTTATCTATTTATTGTTATAGTTAAATTATTCATTTTTAAAAATATAGTTAATATGTAAATAGTTTTCTAAAGGACCTGCTCAATCAATACGAAAAAACATAAGATGAAACGAATCCATTAAAATACATGAGTGAACCTTAGTTTTCCCCTCTTATCTAAAGGAGGAACTATTATGGGCTATGGTGGTAGTTGTGGCGGTTGTGGCTTTTCTGGAGGCTTTGCTTTATTAGTTGTGTTATTCATTTTATTAATCATCGTTGGAGCTTCTTGCTTCTGCTAAAAACTATTGGAAAAGACACTCATATGGAGTGTCTTTTCTTTTGTGCAAAATGATTCCTGATAATATCCAACTGTATATAGTATACGGTATATTTTTTCCTCATTAGACATATAAAAATGTTGGAGGGATGTTATGAAACTAGTAGGGAAGTACATTTATATTCGGCTTTATAAAACTGCTGATGCTAACGAGTTAGCTAACTTACATATTAGAAATCGCGAATTTTTTCAACGAGTTTGCCCGTTGCTCCCAGAAGTTTTTTATACAGAAGAACATCAAAAAATACGTCTTGAACAAGCTCTAAAAAAGACAGCTGAAGGACAAGTATACCCTTTCGGAATCTTTTTAAGAGAAAATGATAAACTGATTGGAGACATTTCATTAACTCAAATTGTTAGGGGAGACCTCCAAAGTTGTTATACGGGTTTTACTTTGGATAAGGAGCATAATACAAAGGGCTATACAACAGAGGCTCTTCAACTTGTTGTAGATTTTGCTTTTAGGGAATTAAAGCTACATAGAATTGAAGCAGGAGCGATGCTTGATAATATAGCATCTATTTGCGTATTAGAAAAAGTCCTACATAAGAGGACTTTTTTGTATATATATAGATTAAAATAATAATAGAAATTTTTTATTTTTTTCCACAACTATTAATTAAATCATATTGTTTAGAAATCATTTCATTCCGAATTTGATCGAGATGTTTATGTAATGTTTCTTTTATTGCACTACCTGTTTTGCTTTCAAAACTTTTGTTTAATTCAATTCCTTGTTCAGATAAACTTTTGCATACATCATGAAATGCTTCTTTGTTTTTTTGAATGGCATGTTTTTGGCTTGCTACTATGCTATTTGTTTTGAATGCTACATCAGTTTTTAAAAGTGATTGTTGCATTTCTTTTTCTAATTGCTTTTTAACAGCTTGCAACTCATCTATAATAGTTCCAACTGCACCAACTGTAGCTTTTTCTATTTCTTTCTCTATTTTTTGAATTTCCCCTATAAAATCCATCATATTATCTCGCCGCCAGTCCTTCAAAATTTGTTCCTAATTGATTATCTTTATCGCGTAATGAATTAGCTGCATAAGCAATATCATCTCCAAAATGAATCAATTCTTTTTGTTTTTTCCGTAAAAGATGAATTAGTTCTTCTGCTAGTTGTACATCATGAAAATAGTCTCTTCCGTTTTGGGATATTTTTGCAACCTCTCTAATTGCTTCATCTACTTCATGTTCTTCTAACAGATGATATTTTCCTCCAGGGCCTGTCTCATGCTTCAATTGACTCTTTAATTTCGCAACTTCCTCTTCTTCTTGTTGTTGAAATCTTTCTATATTTCTAATAATATCAGATAATATATCGCTTATTTTTTGTATCTCTTTTGCATGACGAATGATATCATCTGGTTCTAATTCTAGTCGAACACTACCATTATTGTGGAACATTTCTAGAAATGTTGACATTGGATGTTGTCCCATAAATACAGCCGCGAGAATACTATCTGTTCCATTACTTTTCGTTGTAAATTGTTTACCGATCATAGGTGCTCCAAATTGATTGAAATTTCCTACAGCATCTTCTTTATGAGTATAATCTACTACTTTATTTTCCATTACGCCTTCATCTACTCGTTTTTTTGCTTTATCACTTAGTAATCTATAAATATTTGGTGCAGCATATGTTGTTGCATAACAATTCATTTCTGCTGCTACATATTGAGCCTCCGCAGCACCTTTACTATGTCCGGTAGTGTGAATAGATGTAGGATTATATTTTTTTTTAATTTTTTCTGTAAATTCTAATGCACTATCAAATGATGTCGGAGCTTTTCCGCCTGCTACACCAAGGTTCTTTTTTTGTCCAAGTGTAATTTGAACTATATCTGTGGTTTTATCTCCATCGAATCTATCAAATTCAGTACCACGGAATGCAATGATTACATCGTCATACTGTTTTTTACCAGGCTTATACTTATTTGCAGGTACTACAGCGATTGCTTGTAATCCGTTTTTCACTTTTGTGTCATCTGCATCAAATGTTTCTATAACTTTCCATTCTTGACCATTAGATCCTGTAATTTTTGCTTCTTTATGTAAATATTTCTGTTTATAAACTTTATCCGATAGCTCGAAATAATCTTCATCTGTCGCAATTGGATTCTTTTTAAGTTCATTCATATATTTCAACTCATTTCATGGTATATTTTAACTATATTTAAATACAAGGGGATTTTAAATGAAAAAGAAATTGGTAATTATTTTATCCATTATTTGTATTATAGCAGGAGGATATTTTACTATGGAATACTTAAAACAAAAAGAAAAAGAAGAAAAGTTTTGGAAAGTACAAGAGGCACGAGTAGAAAAGTATATTCATTATAATATCGAAGGTGTAAAATCTATTACGTTTACAAAAAAAGATGTAAGTCCAATGGGAGTTCCTTCTGTAGAAGGATATATAAATAATGATAAGGAATTATGGTTTGATGCAAGTATAAGTACTACAGATAAATTTGAGGATAAGTTTGGTTGTTCTGGGGAATTAGATAAAATGATTAAAAAACCAGCAAAATCGGTATCGGAAATTGAAAAAGAAGAGAAAGAAAAAAGAAAAGAGTAGTCTTTGAACTACGCTTTTTTTGTATCCTATTCTAAGAAAAATGTATTGGTAAATGTTTTTTATAAGGAGAATTTCCAATGAAGAAAGTAATGATTTTGATTGTATCTGCTGTGATACTCATAGTAGGAGGATATTTTACTATGGAATACTTAAAACAAAAAGAAAAAGAAGAACAATTTTGGAAACGACAAGAAGCACGAGTGGAAAAGTATATTCGTTATAATATTAAAGATGTACAATCTATTACATTTACAGAAAATAAGGTAAGTCCAATGGGAGTTCCTCATATAAAAGGTTATATAAATAATAATAAAGAATTAGATTTTATAGCTAATATAAGTACAACTGAAAACTTTGAAGACAAATTTACGCGTTCTGGGAAATTAGGAAAACTTATAAAAGATCCTGAAAAATCAGTATCTGAAATTGAAAAAGAGGAGAAAGAAAAGAAACAAGAGTAGTTTTTGCACTATTCTTGTCTTCTCTATCTCATTTTAAGAAGAATACATTGGTAGGCTTTTTATAAGGAGATTTCCAATGAAGAAAGCAATGATTTTGGTTATATCTGCTGTGATACTCATAGCAGGAGGATATTTTACTATGGAATACTTAAAACAAAAAGAAAAAGAAGAAGAGTTTTGGAAAGTACAAGAGGCACGAGTAGAAAAGTATATTCATTATAATATCGAAGGTGTAAAATCGATTACGTTTACAAAAAAAGCTGTAAGTCCAATGGGAGTTCCTTATTTAGAAGGCTATATAAATCATAATAAAGAATTAGATTTTATAGCTAGTATAAGTACAACTGAAAACTTTGAAGACAAATTTACGCGTTCTGGAGAATTAGATGAAATGGTAAAAAAACCAGCAAAATCAGTATCTGAAATTGAAAATAAAGAGAAGGAAAAGAAGCAAGAGTAGTCTCTTTAACTACTCTTGTTTCTTTATTCTAGGGATACCGCCCATCACCGTTAAGCTCACAGAACAGGTTGCTTCTAAAATGAACTTCATTATTATAAAAGACTCTAATTTTTCGTTTTGGGGCAAATATTATATAAAATAATAGCTATCTCTAAATCACTAGCTTCAAAAAAGCCTTCACGCAATGATGATTGCATGAAGGCTTTTGATGTTATCTTATTTTTTTGTCTCGTTAACCCATGTAATAATGTCCTGGATGACGTACTCGGGAATATTAGCAGGGATTTCATATTCACTAGGGAGGCTTAATTCCCCGTCACCCTCCGTGAAGAAATGATTCAATTTCGGGTATTTTTTGAACTGAACATTCCTGCGGTTTGCAAGCCCTTCTTGCCATTTTGTATATTCATTTTTTACTGTTACTTGATAATCGCGTGCTCCTTGCAAAATGAGTAAAGGCTCTTTTCGTGATTTTGCTTCTTCAACTGGACGCTACCTAGAAACATCATACATAAAATGAGGTGACCCAAAATTGTAGCCAGCTGGAGGATGATCAGGATTGAAAGTAGGATCCTGAATAAAAGCAGCCTGTCTTTTTAGTTCATCGATTTCTTGCTTTGACGCCCCAAGGTATTCATACTGATCAATGGCAATGTCAGTCAAAGGGTGTGCAGGTGGTGCGAGTAAGATACTTCCTCGGACAAGTGAGGAAGGCGCTTTGCTCAGTATACGCGGCATTGTGCCGGCTCCTAGGCTATGTCCAAGAATGAAAATATTATTTGGATCAATGCCTTCCTGCTGCGCTGCTGATTTTGCTGCATAGATAGCATCATCTGTAGTATCACGATCTAACGTAACAGGTTCTGCACTCATCTTTAATGCATGTTCTAAGGTACGTTTTTCATAGCGCAACACTGCAATTCCGTTGGATGAAAGGCCCACCGCAATGTCTCGTAAGATTTTTGTTCCCATGTATGTGCTGTCGCGATCATGGATGCCAGCACCATGCACAAGAACAACGACGGGTACCTTTTCACCACGCTTATGTTTCGGAACTGTTAATGTCGCTGGTAACGGATAGGTAGAATTTCCAATGACGATTTCACGTTCTTGATAGGAGTCAGGTTGATCATAGCTAGGATGGGGGATGGTAAAAGATTCCTCGGGTGGCCTTTCTCCAATTTCATCTACTTTCCCGCCAGGTGTGAATTTAAGGAGTAGCGGTATGGTAGTTCCTTCGGTAGCTGCTGGAATTTCCACCGTCTGATGGACCAAGTTTCGTTCTTTTATCACGGGGGTTCCCATGCTTTTTATCCCGCTCCAGCCACTTTGTGTCCACCAGTTTTGTAATGTGTTTGCTGTAAACTTAGATTGAAAAGCAGCAGACGTCAACTGTAGTGCCTCGGCATACTTACCTTGCTGGAGATATTCAAAAAATAATGATGTACGCTCCGTTAAAGAGACTAGTTTCTTTTCAGCAGATTGTTCCTCACGTGTATCTGCGTGAATAGTTGTTGTAAGCGGGAAAGATGAAACGCCTAAAGAAAAGAGTAGGGTAAAGGTAAGTACTGATCTTTGTATTTTCTTTTTTTTATTCATGTTTTAACCTCCAATATGTGATGGTAAAAAACAGGTATGGTAATTAGAATTCTGGTACAAAAACCTCGAAATATTTACAATTAATCTCCAAAACTTGGACACATTCATATTATTACTCTAAACAAACGTAGATTTCTCCTTCTTCCACATACATATAAACTTCAGAAATAACCTTTCTTCCTTCGCTTTATATTTTGATTATAGGAAACAAAGCTCTCGTTTTTCTTACTTGATAATTACAAATTCCTTAAGTAGGGGATATTTTAAAAATGGATATGTGGCGGTACTCCTATGTTAAGAGATAGCTTAAGGACCGAGGATTATATTGTTTTTATGAAGAGTTGATGTTATGTTTGTTTTGTAACATATGGTGTTTTATGCATGTAGGAGGATTTATTGAAGAAATTATTAATATTGTTTTTATTAGCTACATTTTGTCTACAGATTACAGGATGTTCTAATAAGATGGGTACACTAAGGGAGAAGTCTAAAACTTCAACACCTGTGAAGTCTAAACGCATCAATAAAGGGTGGTACAAACATATGTAATAGTTTGTATCACCCTTTGTTGATGATAGAAGTCATAAGGAAAAGGTTGATAGTTAGATATTTTTCATAAAGAAAAGACACCCTAAGGTGCCTTTCTTCGACTTGAACCATCTTAATTTTAATAATATATTGGACTCCCATCCAAATATTATTTTACCATGTTAAGTTGTTTTATTCATTGAGAAATATGCTTTAAAACTATATTTTTAAAAATTATATAGATTTGAACAATATGTATACGAGCTACATATCAAAAAAAAGACACTCTCAAGAGTGCCTCTCCTTAGCAGCCGAATCCGCCGCCCCAACAGCTAGCGCCAACGATGATTAATAAGATGAAGAGCACAACAAGTAAGGCAAATCCGCCGCCGAAACCACAGCCTCCACCACAACTACCGCCATAGCCCATATTAACTCCTCCTTCCATAAAGACCATTTAATAATGGATTTAATTTAATTTATGTTTTTAAGGATGAATGGAGCAGGTCCTTAAAAAAATAAAAGAACTTTGGAAGTTTAAAAGAGTTGACGACCTTATTTTTGTCACCGGTATTCCGCCTTCTACATATTGTATTTTATTCTGTGTATTTGGGGGAAGGAGGATCTTTATGGCTAATTCTGAGATGATTTTACGTTTACTTACGGATTTAAAGATTGAACAACAATTGTTGAAAGAACAGTTAGAGAAAATGCAAACAGCTGTGACTATTCTTGAAGAAAAATCAGTGACGCTTAAAGAAAAACCAGCGACTCTTAAAGAAAAAACAACGACTCCTGAAGAAAAACCATCTGTTACAAAGCAAAGAGCTTTTTCTGGACGCCCAACATCTTTTCGTGATTGGAGAGCATCTAGTCAAAAAAATTAGGGAATGTTATGTGAAATGATAAATAAAAAAGTACAGTCTGCTGTAGAAAAGACTGTACTTTTTTATGTCAGTAGAGAATGTTAAGGGAGACGTATTTATTGGCCTATTCCACTTTTAATTGGAGTTCTTTATCTAACTTATCATTATTAATTTTTAAAGTTAATCCTTGCGTGTTTTTCGGTACATCAAATACAATGTTTCCTTCCGAACTTTCATTAGGATTAACAATATTAAATTTGAATGTGGAGATATTTGCAGCTTTAAGTACTGACTGATATTCATTGGAAATGTGATATTCTCTTCCAAATCCATCAATTAATTTAAAGTTGTTAATATCTAGTGTAATGGGTTCTTCTTTACGATTATAAACGGCGATGTCTAATACTTTAAAGACACCTTGTGCTTTAACTTCTCCAGTCCCTAGAACATCTAATGACTCGGCAGATCCCATTGACATGTATACATCAGAGGAATCTACATTGGTAGGAAGTTCTTTTTGCGGATCCTTGCTGCTAAGTTTGTTATTCTCTGTTTTTTTAGAAGTAGCCTGCTCGTTTTTCTCGGGCGCATCATGTGAACTGCAAGCTGATACTCCAAACAAGAATGTGCTACATAATAATGATGCTAATAACTTTTTGTTCATCGTTTGTTTCTTCCTTCCAAAATAGAAGCACTTTTAATGAGTGCTATATATATTTGTCTTTATATGTATTACATTTTATATCTTATTATATTGATTTTGGAAAGAAAAGGGAAAAGTTTGTGCGTTTCTCTGATTCGAATTATTTATCTGTCTAAAAGTTGAAATTAAAATGAGCCCCATAAATGATAAACCATTCCACTAACAAAAAACACTAATCCTAAAAATAAAACAATTAAAGCAAGCATTCCATTTTTATTATGTTCCATAAAAGTAGCTCCTTTTTCATTTACTTACATACAAAAGCCTTTAGTCGTAATTATGGCTAAAGGCTTTAATCTTCATACTTTGTAGTTTATAAAAAAGTTGCACTTCTGTATTAATCTGGAATATGATTGTTTAAAGAGAAGGTGATGAGTACATGCAGGAAACAAAACAATTCCCGCTTATATCTGGAAATCCCTCATTAGATTTAGTAAATACAGAGCTAGTTAGGCGTGGACAACGTTATGATTTATTAATAACAAATGAAGATGTATTAGAATGGCTACATGTAATAAAGGTTAATCTTCCTTTTTGGAATGAAAAAACACTTATAGGAATTCAGAAGCGAATGGATCAAGTTACATCTAGCATATTAGAGGTAAGAGAAGTATTGAGAAAACAGTTTGAGGCAATTGCTGATCAACAAGAAATTTCTAATGATTTTATTACGTATTTAGAAAAACAAATTGAGAAGGCACCATTTACATATAAAATCATTGAACAGCAGCTAGTATCTATCCCAGTTGGAGAAATCGAGGATGTACTCGCATCGTTAATTGCATTTGACGCTTTAACGTTAATAGCAGAAAATAAGCTTATTTCCCTTAAAAGGTGTTCAAATCCTGACTGTGTTTTATTATTTATAGATAAGAGTGGAAAACGAAAATGGTGTTCTATGAAAATATGTGGGAACCGGAAAAAGGTAGCAAAATTTCAGGATCGAAAATTTGAGGAAGTTTAGAGAATCAACTTATAACAGTTGATTCTTTTTTTGTATTTTAAAACTAACTCCTTAAATTAATATTTACAGGTTAGTTATGTCGAGTTATAATTGTTGGTAAATAAAGGAGGAGAACGATGGATAATATAACAGCAACTAAGCAGAAAGATCCTCAACCAGTAAGTGTACGATATTTTACAAAAATGAAAGGGAAAGGAAGAAGTCCATTACAAGTAAATATAAAGGACTCTTTAACAGGACTACTAGGGGGATTTTTAACAATTCTTACCTTAACATATTTAACGAGCATAACCTCTACAGAATTATTAATGGCTCCATTTGGGGCGAGTTGTGTATTAGCGTTTGGAGTTTGGAATGCGCCATTATCTCAACCGCGTAATATTATTGGAGGACATTTGATTTCAACTTTCATTGGTCTATCAATATATCATTTGTTTGGGAATGAATATTGGACAATTGCTTTAGCGGTGGGGATGGCAATAGCCGTTATGATGTTAACGAGAACGACGCACCCTCCGGCAGGCGCCGATCCGATTATCGTTATTTTAGGAGCAAACAGTTGGAGTTATTTAGTAACACCAGTTTTAATTGGCTCCGTTGTTATTGTAGTTATTGCTTTATTCATTAATAATATGAGTAGTAAAAGAAGCTATCCAACTTTTTGGGTGTAGTTTGTGAAGTGAGAAACAATTTAAGTGAGTATTCTATTTTTACTATGTTTTATATAGTAAAAGCCTTAGTCGTAATTGCGGCTAATGGCTTGGGTTCTCATACTTTGTAGTTTATAAAGAAAAGGCACTTTAAAGTGCCTTCTACAGATTTGAATTATTTAATTCATGTAATTAATATTCGTTAGCATAAAACTCTTTTATTAATTTTATTTCATTTGTATCTGGATTAAACTTAAATATTTTAATTTGATTCGATTCATCTTTGTATGCAAATGTATTCTCACCAACTTGGGTCATATTGCTGGTGTTTAAAATAGGATCGCTACCGTGATCAGTAATTTCCACAGTTTTCTCCCGGTCCCAGAATGCAATGACAATAATCAAAATGATAAGACATACCCGTATAAAACGTAATTCTCTTGCAACAGGATGTTCCATCTGTTTGCCTCCTTTACTGTTTGATAGAGTTTGTTTATAAAAGAGGTAATTCCTAGGAATATAAATAAAAAAGACACCGTAAAGTGTCTTTTTTATTTTAGTTATGCGCATTACTTAATAAGACGCTAGTTCCTCAGTCTGGCTATGAGTAACTATGTAGGGTGATTCCATTATAACATTTTAACCAGTAATGGGTCTATATGGAATTTAATTGTTTTTCTTTTTGATTATTCAGAATGATTAATTGGGTATTTGGATGAAGGAAGCAGTGACTTAACTTGTTTTAGAAGAGTGTTTAGATGAGCTTGATATAGATGAAGATTTAGATGCTATGTCTTATACATTGGTCTTACAGCAATATAACTGGAGAAAGGGGAGGGGGCTAATCTTGAGCTTTGGAAAGAAGCTGATGTAGAAGATTATGAAGAGAGAAAGAAAGTTTTACATACATTAAAAGCACAGCTGATAAAGTGTAGAGTTATATTTCACTTTACACGAACATAACGGTATACTATAGTTAAGTTAAGTGAACTTAACTATAAATGAAATGAAAGCATGGAGGAATAACGCTATGACTAGAACTTATAAAGAAGTAATTAATGAAATGAACCGAGCTTATAATGAATTTTACATTTTACTATTTCAGGAGTTAAAAGATGAGTTCGGTCTTACAGGACAGCAAGAGAGCATGCTATTTCATATTAATTTAAATGAAAACACGACGGCAAATCACATTGCGACTACTTTTAATATATCAAAAAGTGCCGTTAGCCAAGTTTTATCGAAATTGGAGAAACAGAAGATGATTTCAAAACAAGTAAACCCTAATAATAAACGGGAGTATTTTCTTACACTTGGTCCAAACGGTAGTAAGTATATAGAGCGGTTGTCTGAGTTAGATGATGTATTAATTGAGAAATATTTTTCTAAAATCGATATAAATGCCCTAGAGCAAATGACCGAGACGTTAACGAAAATAAATAAAGTGATATTGGAAGAAAAGCAGAAGGATCTTAATTGTAATGAGTAAGAACGTAGATGAAGCAATTAGTAGAAAGGAGGAGAAGCGTGTTATGAGTTTCATACCAAATATGATTACGATAGCAAATTTTATATGTGGGCTTTTAGCTATTTACGCTGTTTTCGTTCACGATATTTATTTGGGAGCAGTTTTTATTATTACGGGTATGTTGTTTGATTTTTTTGATGGCATGGTTGCTCGGAAACTTGATTCTGTTTCAGAAATTGGTGGAGAGTTGGACTCATTTGCGGATTTAGTTACTTTTGGTGTGGCACCGTCTATTCTTGCATATAGTGTCGCGTTAAAAGATTTGCAGTCTATCGGGATGATATGTGCGCTTGCTTACAGTATTTGCGGAATGCTTCGGCTTGCGAGATTTAACACGCAGCAAAGCAAACTCCCGACCTTTATCGGTATGCCGATTCCATTTGCGGCAATGTGTCTCCTCATTTTATGTTTTTTAAAGAATCCAGTTTCCGTGGCGTTTGGTACATGCGTACTCGCTTATTTAATGGTGAGCAAAATCAAATTCCCTCATTTTAAAAAAGATATAGCTGAAAGCTTGAAGCCTGGAAGATTGGATTGATGATACGGAATTACAATGAGGAAGATAAAGGAGAATAACATGATTCGTATGGCACTAAGATCATTCAACATACAAATGTATTGTTTGCTAGGCGTAATGTTATTGGGATGGTTTCTGACACCTTTTTCAGCCCAGTTTGTCGGGATAAGTATTGGCCTTTTGGTGAGTATGTACTGCGCCTGGATTTTAGGAAGGCGTATTGAAAAGTTCGGAGATAGCATTGTAAAAAAAGAAAAAGCACCGATGCTCGGAATGATAAATCGGTTTGCAGCCGCAATACTAGGTGCGATTATTATGTATGAAATTGAACACCATGAATTCATGTGGACATTCGCTGCCGGAATTATGGGCGGGTATTTCTTGGTTATTATTAATTTGGGGTATTACAGTATGAGGGATGCGGAGGAATAAAGTTTCACTTTATTATAAAGAAAAGACACCCATATAAGAGTGTCTTTTCTGATAGTTTTTTAGCAGAAGCAAGAAGCTCCAACGATGATTAATAAAATAAACAGTACAACTAATAAAGCAAATCCTCCAGCAAAACCGCAGCCTTCGCCGCAACTACCACCAAAACCCATAATAGTTCCTCCTTTTAATAAGAGGGGAAAACAAGGGTACACTCATGTATTTTAACGGATTCAAATTACTTTATGTTTTTTACGCAATAATTGAGCAGGTCCTTTGGAAAATAAAAAAAGACACCCTAAGGTGCATTCTTCCGATTGGAATCATCTTAATTGTATTGCGTCGTTATCATATAAGAAAAAAAGACATCAATTAAGATGTCTTTTTTTCTTTGTAAATTGGTGTTAAGAAGGTAACTTATTGCTTTTAACCTATGAATAATATAACAATCATCGAGTAAGTTTATTATAGCAGCGATAAATAGGGTTTTTATATGCAATATTACATATATATAGATTTATTTATGTTTTATTTGTATATTTTAATTGTCTGTTCCTTGTTTTAATTCGTTTATTTATATTTTTTTAGAGTGCTCCAGCAATGGAGCCTTTTTTAGTATTCTATTTTGATGATGTTCTATAAGATTAGCACCTTTTAAATTTGTTTTTGTATAAAAAGCCTTTAACTTGTATTTATAGCTAAAGGCTCTGAGTGTCATACTTTATAGTTTATAAAATCTTATAAGAAGAATAACCAGTATTTTATATAGAATTTATCCCGCTATTTGCCGGGCTGCCCATAAACACCCGATTGGTGAGAGCTGATTAAAGTTTCACTTTATAATGTTTTTTATCCAATTTGGAACTGAAAATGTACTAGCTTGATAATGAAGGTAGGTTATTAGAAGTGAAAAATTTTAGTTTTATTATAATTAATAGAAATGAAAGTAGTGTAAATATAAATCCACTCCAAATAAGTTGGTGAATACCTAAGTTTGAAATGAACCAGCCTCCAATAGTTGTTCCTAGAGTAATTCCAAGATTTGAGAATGAAACGAATAGGCTATTACCAAATTCGGGTGCTTCTCTTGCTTCACTTATTAACCATGTTTGACCAACAATTAATCCACCAGCATGCACGATTCCCCAAATGAATACCATGAAAATCATTGGAACAAGATAAGAACCTAAATAATAAACCAATATGTAAACAATAGAATATAAAATAGGGAACGATATTACTGTATTTACTATGCTTCTTTGCAAGAGACTACCAAATAAATGATTGCCTAAAATCATAACTATACCAAATATGAATAGCATGATACTGATGAGCGATCCATTCATGGAAGTTACTTTTGCAAGGTATTCGGCGAAGTAGCTGTATACGGAAAACATGGCTGCAAAAAGGAATGTGACAGTTAAAATATTTAACCATAATCCTGGTTTGCCGAGTATACGAATTTGTTTGCCGAAAGACATTTTTTCTTTAACGGGCATAGAAGGAAGTGAGATTAGTATTCCAATGAATGCAAGGGCGTTAATAAACGCTCCGAATAAGAAAGCAACTTCTAATGAAAATTGATCTGCAAGGTAAGAGGTTAATGGTACACCTAGTGCAAAGCCAACCGTAATTCCCATGAAAACTTTTGTAACCGCTTGACCACTCTTTTCAGGAGGGACAAGTTTAGCAGCAGTTACAAGAGCGATTGAAAAGAAGAGTGGGTGAAGTGCTGCAGGTAAAATACGAAAAATAAGCATGATTTCAAATTGTGTTGTATAAGCGTAGATTATATTTGAAATAACAAAAATAAAGATTGCTATTAATAAAATTATTTTACGATTAATACTAGAGACGAGCAGAATTAAAAACGGACCAGAAATAGCAACGACTAGTGCGAATATACTTACTAAAAATCCTGCCTGTGCAGTTGAAATGTCAAATTTCTGAGTGATTTGTGGTAATACACCGACAATACCCATCTCGGTAGTAATAATTCCAAACACCCCTATTGCTAGTGTAAGAATAAGTAAAGGACTTACTTTTTTCATTTGTAAAACTCTCCATTCTTATTATTATTTTGAAAGTGAAATCGATTTATTAACAAAGAAATGAGCATGATTGGATGTCAATAGTATTAGAATTATGTAATGTTAAATACAAAAACAGATATCTAAATAACTAGATATGATATGTTAAAAAAGATGCTCCTTTCTATGTTTCTTTCTTTTATAGGTAGCGAAGTTTTAAAAAGAATGTATTGGGCGGCTATATAAAAGCAGAATGTGTGAAAGCAAATAATCAATTGGTATGTTGATTATTTGCTTTTACTTTATAATTCATTTTGAACGTATTCAGAAAACGCTTGTATTGTTTTTTCATTTCGACGATAATATGTCCATTTTCCAATTCGGTCAGAGTCTAGTAATCCTGCCTTTTTCATAGTTAATAAATAACTAGAAATAACCGATTGGGCTAAGCCAGTTTTAAGCTGAATATCTCCTACACACACTCCAATCTGAAAATTAATCCCTTGTTCTAAATAAGGTTTTTCGTCGAAATGATTTTCTGGATTTTTTAACCATGATAAAATTTGACATCTTGTATCATTTGACAATGCTTTATAAATTAATGAAGGTTCCATAAGGATATTATATCTACTTTTATAGATTTGTAAATGGGTTTGTGTGATTTTAAGGGAAGAAGGTATAGTTGATCCCCTCGAATAGGAATAAGGTGCTCCTGATCTGTACCCTTTGTAAAGGACATTTTAAAAAAAGTTAGGCAACCTAAAAAAGATGATTTCTGTATGCAAACAGAAGTCATCTTTTTTAAATTTTATTGATAGCAAGAGTGATTATAGTACGTCATATATTTCTTAATTTCATGTTTTAACTGAACAAACGAGTCACATGATTTTATATATGCTTTATCGGTTAAAGTACTACGAGGATTACGTGCAAAAATGATAGTATTGTTAGGTTTAAGCATGTTGTTGCCTGGCTATCAATGGCGGATTCTTAAGAAGAGTAATAATAAAATCCAACTGAAGATTTAAGAAAAATTTTATGTTTACCCCACTCTTTATTTTAAAAGTTTCTCCTATCCTATAAATGAGTTACATCAAGAAGGAAACTAAAAACGACAAAGTCATAGAGGAAAATGTAAAGTTAGGGGATTCCACATGCATACAGAAGTTTTAATGAGTTATTTGTATACTTATTTTTTTACAATTATGTTTTGTATTTTATTTCAAATTGGATTTTATTTTAAAGCGAAAAGAAACATATCTATTCGGCATTTTCTATGGGTATATGTTTTTCTATTCTACCTTTCGCTAGTATATAAGGTGACGCAAATCGCGACTGTATGGGATATAAGTAGATACGAAACGTGGATTCGTGTAAGTCAAATTAACTTGACTCTATTTGATACGGCAGGTAGTACTACGTATCTTTTGAACATTGTACTATTTATGCCGTTAGGTTTTTTATTACCGATGATTTGGCCGCACTTTAGAAAAATGAAAAACACCGTATGTGCAGGATTTCTTTTTTCATTGGCAATTGAGTTAAATCAATTACTTAATAATAGAATTACAGATATTGATGATTTATTTACGAACACTCTCGGGGCGATTATTGGATATTTATTATATAGAGCTTTTAAAATGATATTAAGAAGAGAGGGGAAAAAGCTTGATACCAACTCTTCTCTAGTTATAAAATACGAGGCTGTTTTTTGTTTAGTGTGTTCATTTGTAGGGGCGATGTTAATTTATCATCCAGCTTTATTTGGAAGACCTATCATCCTTCAGTGAGGTGATTATGAATTTCTTTTGAACGCTCGTGCGATATTTCAATTTGTAAAAAGCCTTTAACTTGTTATAGTTAAAGGCTTTTATCATCATAATTTTTACTTACCAATTACCCACTCTAACATCCGCTTTCAACCACTTCACCCAATCCAAATCCTCTACCTTAAGCAAACTGAGCGAAACACCCTTCATATCTAGAGAAGTCAACAGCGTACCAACCTTTACGAATGTCACTTGCAATCCTTCCAGCTCACACAAACGGCGAATGTCGTTTGTGAAAATGTATTGTTCCATTAATGGAGTTGCGCCGAGTCCATTAATGAGGATTGCGAAGTTGTCACCTTTTCTCCAGCGGTAAATACTTTTTAGTTTGTTCATCAGTTCGATCGCTAATATTTCAGAAGAGGATAGTGCTTCTTTACGGTAACCTTTTTCGCCGTGAATGCCGACGCCATAAAATACTTCATCTTCGTTTAATGTGAATGAAGCTTTTCCTTTCACTGGATCGTTGGCAGGGGAAAGGGCAACTCCTAATGTGTGTAAGTTTTTGATGACAGCTTGCCCGATTGTTGTTAGTTCTTCTAAAGAATGTCCACTCTCAGCGGCCGCACCTAATATTTTTTGGACGAAAACAGTGCCAGCTACGCCGCGTCTTCTTTTATTAAAAGAAGCATCATCTTCAATTGAAACGTCGTCATTTACGATGATGTGGTCAATTTTTCTTCCTTCTTCTTTAGCAATTTGCTTTGCCGTTAGAAAGTTCTCAACGTCATCTTTAAAGTTTTTAATGATGAATAGTATACTTTTATCTTTTGGCATAAGGCGAGTTGCTGCTACAATTTGTTCCGCTGTTGGAGGAGTGAAGATGCTTCCGTTTACTGCCGCCGTGAGCATTCCTTTTCCTACATAACCTATATCAGCAGGTTCATGTCCGCTACCACCGCCGCTTATAATAGCGACGTCTTGCTTCATTTTTTCGATATCTTTTACATAAATGATGTTATTTGTTTCATCGTAATTTACTTTGTCGTTATGTTCAAAATAAAAGCCGTGCAGCATATCTTGAACGATATTTTGTACATCATTCATAATCTTTTTCATTGCTTTTGCCACCCTTTAATTACTTTGCTGATTGCTCCAGTAATAGTAGTAATTGATTGTTTATCATATTTTTCATAAGAGAAGACATAACGGAAGGATCTACTTCGCACTTGCTTTCAATCCAATCTTTTATCGTACCAACGAAGCCGTGACTATAAAAGGAGGCAATCGTATTTTTTGTCTCATTAGAAAGGCTGAATCCGCAGCTCACGGATAGTTCATCAATAATCTTCATATATAAGTTTTTCGTATGCTCAAATAAATAGTGATTAAACGAGTTTTGCTCAATGACTTTAAAAGCATTTCGGTAAAATTTTTGATTTTCATAAAAGTAATCAAATAATAAATCGAAAATGTTTTCCCATGTTTCATAGTCAAGAAAATCGATAATGTTTTCCTTCGTTTCTTCTCTATAAATCCAGCTTAATAGTTCAAATTTATCTTTAAAATGATAATAAAAAGTTTGCCTACGCATTTGACAGTGTAACATAATATCGCTCACTGATATTTTATGAAACGACTCTGTTTCCATTAAATACTTCAATGAGTTCGCGATTATCTTTTTAGAAATTATAGAAGAGGTCATCTGAATCATCCCTAGAATGTTATTAATATAAAAATCCTATCTATAAATGAGAGCGGTGTCTTTAGACAGATTGTCCATTTTGTCCGTTTACTATAAAACGCTTTCATTTTAACATGAGTAGTAAGAAGAAGATTTCAAATATATCACAATATATTAAAGGAATTGAGGGAGAACTACAATGAAAAAGATTATAAACAAACCAGAAACATTAGTAATGGAAATGTGCAACGGAATGGTTATGGCTCATCCAGAGCTGGAGCTTTTGAAAAAATATAAAGTAATTAAGAAGAAAGAAATGAACGAAAATAAAGTAACGTTAATTAGCGGCGGCGGTAGTGGTCATGAGCCGGCACATGCAGGATTAGTCGGAAAAGGAATGTTAGATGCGGCAGTGTGCGGAGATGTGTTTGCGTCACCTTCACAAATTCAGGTTTATCAAGCAATTAAAGAAACAGCTAGTAAAAAAGGTACGTTATTAATTATTAAAAATTATAGCGGCGATATTATGAATTTCAAAAACGGTGCGCATTTAGCGACGGAAGATGGAATTGAAGTCGACTACGTAAAAGTGGACGATGATATTGCGGTAGAAGATAGCCTATATACAGTAGGACGCCGCGGCGTTGCGGGAGTTATTTTAGTTCATAAAATTGCCGGCGCAGCAGCGGAAGCAGGTATGGATTTAGGAGCGGTGAAAGCTGTAGCAGAAAAAGCAGCGGCTAACGTGCGCACAATCGGTTTAGCGTTAACGTCTTGTACAGTTCCAGCGAGTGGATCACCTACTTTCACACTTGCGGAAGATGAAATGGAATACGGCGTAGGTATTCACGGCGAACCAGGAATTAAGCGTGAAAAAATGCTGTCAGCAGATGAACTAGCTAACCGTATGACAAGTGATCTTATAAAAGATTTAGGAGTAAAAGATGGCGAGGAAATCGCACTTCTAGTTAACGGTTTTGGCGGAACACCACTGCAAGAACTTTACTTATTTAACAACGCCGTTACGAGAGAACTAGCAGCTAGAAACATTAAAATTAATAGAGTATTTGTTGGTAACTATATGACAAGTATTGATATGGCTGGTATGTCTTTAACTGTAATGAAGTTAGATGATGAGCTAAAAACATTACTATCTAAAGAATGTAATACACCAGCGTTTAAAGTAGATGGACCAGTTGAAAGTGTAGAGTACGTGAATGTACTTGAAGAGACAGAAGAGAAGGAAATTTCATTTGAAATAGAAACAGCGGAAGAGCACGCTGTTATTAAAAATAATGTCATTACATTAAACAACATGATTTATCTCGTTGATAAAATGAGCGATATTATTATTAAAAATGAAGTACCGTTTTGTGAGTTAGATACACATGCAGGTGACGGCGACTTCGGAATGAGTGTTGCAAAAGGATTTAAGCAATTAAAACGTGAGTGGCATTCTATTGTAGAACAAGAAAACGTAACGATCGGATCATTCCTTGACGGTTGCTCCATGATTATTATGGAACATTGCGGCGGCGCATCTGGTCCAATTTGGGGCGGAGCATTCCGCTCAGCTAGTAAAGCAGCAGGCGAAAAACGTGAGCTAACAGTGAAAGAATTCGCTGAAATGTTGCAAGCAGCACTGCAAGGCATACAATCTATCGGTGAAAGATCATTCGGTAGAGGAGCGGTAGTTGGTGACAAAACATTAGTTGACGCACTTGCTCCATGTGTAGACTCTTGGTTAGCTAGCGCTTCAAACGAAGAAGACATGAAAACTGCCTTTGAAAAAGGTGCAGAAGCAGCAGTTAAAGGAGCAGAGTACACGAAAGAAATCGTAGCTCGCATGGGCCGCGCTGGTACAGTTGGCGAAAGAAGTCTAGGATATCCAGATGCAGGTGCACATGCGCTTGGAGTTATCTTTACGGAGATTGCGGGTAGTTTGAAATAGTAATTAGAAAGTCCCTCTGCCTTAAGGTGGAGGGACTTTTATATAGTTGATTATATGTAGAAGACTTCTTTAGATGCTCTCCCTGTAAAATATGAGTTTGTTACTATTTTTGATAAAATCTTATTTCAAAACTACAACTAATATTTCTCAACATTAATATATTGAAAATAGTTAGAATATTTAAGATAATCATTTATGAAGAAATATATTATAAAAAAAGGGGGAATTTATTTTGTTACGTCGTTTATCTATTTGTACAGTACTAACAGCTTTTATATTTACTTTATTTACATTTAACGGCTCTGCTTTCGCGGCTACGAATGCTACTGAAAATCAAAATGTAGTAGCAGCTTGTGCAAAGGGAGGTACGGTAGGTGTATATGGTGCAAAGATGCGCAGTGGTTATACTGTCGATTCACCTGTCTTACATACATTTAATGATGGTACGAAAATTACTGGAACATGGGTAACTGGTGAATATGTTCAAGGTCATTACAGTAATTCTAAACAGTGGTTAAAAGTTACATATAAAGGGATGACAGGTTATGTATCCCATACAACATTATATAACGTTTGCTCATAAAACTATGTACCATAATAGCTTTGGATATATTGAGCTAATCTCTTCTAGAGATTAGTTCTTTTTTATCTCTTAGTTTTTAATGGGGCATTTTTTGAAAAAGACCAACGATTCATTAAATCGATGGTCTTACGTTTATATAGTATTCATTTGTATCTATATCAATTTTTTCATTGCTTTTTGCTTATTTTAGACTTAGTTTGTTTGTGATTGCAGCTTATCAATTTTCCAGTATGTTTGTAGAGGGTCTAAAGAGCTTTCAATATAAAACATATATTCATCTGCGGTACGTGGTACTTCAAAAGCTATTTTCAATTCTACCGTTTCATTTGGTTTAACTTGTATATCAGAAGGGTTTTGATCAAGTACCTTTCCTTTATAGATCTTTCCGTCTTTTTCATCTTTTAAGTTATATTTTAATTCTGATAGTCCAATCGTTTGCCCTCGTACATTTTTTACAGAGACATTAACAATGGCGGAATCGTTGCTAGCATTTAAATATGCACTTTGAACAGCGGCCAAGTAATAGCCTCCCTTAACACTCTCGCCAACTAATAAAATACCTTGTTCCAAGCGGCTCATCTCTTCTTTTTCTTCAAAATTTATTAATTCTTCATTTTCATTTTTTGCGGTTGGTTCTTCTATTGGACCATTTTCAACGGTACTATCTGTTTTATCTTGTGTGCAAGCAGTCGTAACACTGACTAATACTAGAATGAAAGTAAGTAATATAGATAATTTTCTCATAAAATTTATCTGTCTCCTTAAGTTTCTCAATTTTGTACAACTATACATATAAGATTAACATAATGTCTCATTATTGGCTCAAAATAGGGGATCTTTTAGACGTCTTATTCTTTTTACTTTTAATATACATTCGATTGGTTCTCGCGATATTTGTTAATCTTTTAAAACATTGGCTTAGTAATAACGAGGGTTATTATAGATATATTAATCATATAATTTGTCCATATCAAAATGAACGTTTTTTGCATCTAATATATTATAAATATATTTTATTTTGAAAGGATGTGATTATATGGCTCATAAATCTACTGGAGTGTTTCGAGTTCCAGTTTCTGAAAATGGGATTATTCCAACTGCTCTCAACATTATGCTAAACAATGATTCACGTTGCCATACTAGTAATGTAACGGTAACTGTTAAGAGAAGTCGAAACACTTTTTTTCCAACTCAAAATGAATTAGTTGAAATCTCTCGTACTTTTGTTTCTTTAGAACCAAACAGAACAACTAAAATTGTGTTGTTTACTCCAGAATTCCAAATAGAAGATTTTCTTGATGTCATCATTAGTGGAAATAAAGAGGATGTTAAGGATGTTCTTGTATATTCTTTCTTAGCAGATTCAGTAGGTCATAATCTGTCATCTACTGTTTTCAGAAATGCAGAATACACTTTTGCTTGCTGACACCGTGATGATGTATTCTTTACTGTCGTATATCTGAATTAAAATGTTGCAAGTAGCACTTCAAGGCATATAATCTATCGTTGAAAGATCATTCGGCAGAGGAGCGGTAGTTGGTGAAAGAAGTTTAGGATATCCAGATGCAGGTGCACATACGCTTGGGGTTATCTTTACGGAAATTTTAGGTAGTTTGAAATAGAAATTAAAAGATCCCTTCTACCTTAAGGTGGAGGGGGTTTCTTAATATTGTTTTTTAATATATATTGCTAAATATGTTCCAATAATTCATTCTATTGTATTGAGAATAATGTCATCTACATCAAAAAAACGGCTTATAAAAGGAACTAGTATTTGAAGGAGTTTCACCTCAAACATACTCCTATGCATATAGGTATGTTTGAGGTGGATTTATTAACGAATTTTATATATAGCATGAATGAAAATGGGATAAATAAAACAATGTTTCCTATTATGTTTTTAAGAATTAATTGAGCAGGTTCTTGTAAAAATAAAGAAAAGACACCAAAAGGTGCCTTCTGCCAACTTAAATTATTTTAATATTAGCGTTTTAAGTTTAAAAGCTATAGGGATTTTTTCTGTGGGATTTGTAAGTAGTTTTTACGAAATTATGAGTGTTTTTTATTTTGTAATTCAATAAGTTCATCTGGTAGCATTTTTGTATAATATTCTTTTTCTGTTAGTTCAAATATAAATAATGCTTTTTTCCAGTTATAAATAACATCTTCTACATTATGTTGTTTAATTTTTAATAACAACTGACCTTTTAAATAGAATAGTTCACCTAATAGGTATAACGTATTTAGATTAATTGCTAATTTGATGCCCTTATCAATGTATTTTATTGCCTCTTCATGTTGATATGTGAAGTCCAAAGATTTTGCTAAATTTAACATGATTTTCAACTTAATTTCTTTATCTCTAGGAAAATCTAACTTATTAAAATTACTTAAACATCTTTTTAATATATTAATACTTTTTTCATATTCTTTATTTTCCGCATAAAATATAGCCATTGTTTGCATAATATCTATTTCTCTTTCTGATAAAAAATCAGAATTAGTTAAAGTCAGTTTTAATGCATTATTTAGAAAATCTAAAGCAGTTTTTAATGATTTATCCACCATAAATATAGCAATTGCTTCATGCCATATTAGAAATTGTTTCTCTTCTTTTGTTTGAAAATTATTTAAGTTTTTCTCTTTTTTCACTATTTCATAAAGTTCTTTATATTGTTTTTGCTTTAAGCAATCTTTTATTACGTATTTTACATTTTCTACATATTTTAATCTTTTATTTTGAGTTAGTGCAAATATGTTATTCGGATCAATACCAAGTCTTTCTGATAATTGATATAACAATATACTAGATGGATAAATCATACCTTTTTCAATCTTGCTAATTTGACTTTGTGAACATATTCCATGACATAATTCGGATTGTGATATATTTTTTTTAATTCTAAGTTCTTTAATGGTAATACCCAAATCGTTAAATTCCATTTTTCCACCTACTATTTAGCACTTTATTAATATAAGAACATTCTCTAACCTTAATGTAATGTAAAATTAATATAGTTGCAATTATTGTTTTAAAGGGCTTATCGTTTCTATAAGATGGTGAGATTTTTTTATGTACAAAAAAGACACCAAAAGGTGCCTTTCGCCGACTTGGACCACGTTCATTTAATATAAACCTATCTGTATTTTCACATGCTTCTCTAATCCCTCTATTTTACATTTGATAAAATAAAATCCTAATATTACCAATAATTAAATAAATATTTCTACATGTTCAAGATATTTACATAAATTACAAAAATGATACATTTAAGTTGTAAGCTATAAAAACTATTAAAGGGGGATTTATTATGTTCAAGAAATTAGTAGTAGGGCTATTGGCAACAGGTATTGCATTAACAGGAGGAATTGGGGCAGCTTCAGCTGATACGCAAAAAGCTGTGAGCTCTCCGAAGCAAGCAACATGCTCAATTCCTTATGAGTATTCTAATGGTAAATTCAAAAGAACTCTTTATTACTCAAATGGAGTATATGCTAATAGTTTTAATGAAAATGTTTGTGGCGGGACGATTACGTGGTATTTAAAACATGTTCAAAATGGAGTTGCTTTTTACGAAGGTAATTTAAAATAGTAGATTTTTTGAACCTCATTTATTGAGGTTCTTTTATTTTTAGTTTTTAAACTGATTCTCTATAAAAAAGACACCCTAAGGTGCCTTTTTGCGATTTGATCCATTGTAATATGGTATTGAATGCCAGTCCGATTATTATTTTACCATGTTAAGTAGTTTCGGTTATTGAGAAAAAATACAACTCATTGTTTGAATGCAAAAAAGCCCTAGGGGGACTAGGACTTTTTGCTAGAATGAATAAGATTTAAAAAAGGACTTATATAACGTAACATATGAATGTTTCGTAAATGTATCAAAAAAGTGAACAAAAGCGTTAATTTTAATAAAAAAAGCTCCGCGATAAAAGTTGCGGAGCTTCATAAGGTCGAGTTATGTCGTACTCACAAGGGATTTTAACATGAATGTTGTGGTAAAAATACTGGTAAATTTATCCCATAATACCCCCACTGATTAGAGTTTCACTTCATTCGAAGGAATTCATATTTTATAAATTAGATTATGATAGTTGATATTCTCCATATTGACCAGAAAAGAACTAAAAATTCTAGTGAAATTCCAAGTGTTCGTTTCCTAGTTTTTTGAAATTCTTTTATTAAATAGCCAACAGCACTAATTGCTATAAGAATGAAAAGAATAAGTTCGAGTGTAACTGGCATTTTATCTACCCCTAATACATTAATTTGTTATATAGAGATTATAAGATATTTTTACGGCTAGTAGTGAAAAATTTAATAAAACTATCTCTAATGGAGTTTTGTTTGAACTTCTAAAAGAATTTGTGAAAACCATTGTACGTAAAGTTTCTGCGTATGTTTTTAGGAAACAAATTTTAGAAAAAGATAACAAAAAACCCGCTCCTCGTCGCCGTTGTAAGCAAAAGGGTGGATATAATGTACAAAAGAAAAGACATCCAAAGGTGCTTTACTCCGACTTGATAACAACATTTTATGTATTAAAGGTCATCAAAAAATGTTGTATTTGAAAAACGTGACGTTTCATCGATATATTTTAAATCAAATATAATTATATATTGAATATAAAATTTAAAAGTTGGTGGGAATAATAAAATGCATAAAATCCTTATTAAAAAAGAAGCCCTAGGATTAGGGGGCTAGAGCTTCCTATGTTGGTATATCTCGCACAACATTATAAAAAGAAAAGAACTTAATGAAGATAACAGAGAAATGTTTCGTAGATTTATCAAAAAAGTGAACAAAATAGTTATTTTAAAAAGAAGAGCAACTAGCAAAAATTAGATACTGATGTATAAGAAAGGAATAGATTAATAATTTAATATAAAAAATACAAAATATGCAATATTGCATATTTTGTATTTCGTATTACATTGAACCCAATCATGCCTTGAATGGAGAGGGTTTAAAAGAAATATAGTAATCTAAATTGCTTACCAACCTATATGGTAAATTATAGATAAATAAAGAAATTTATGTTAATGTACTTATGGCGATATATTGTTATAAAAAGTGAGAGGTGAAAAATTTATATGTTTAAAAAAGGCATATCATTGCTATTAATTCTCATTTTATCTATTTCTACATTTAGTATGGTAACTCACGCTGCTAGTAATTCAGAATATGTGAATCAATCATTCTATGGGTATAAGGAACCATCTTTTAATTCAGCTAAAACAAATGGCGGAGCAGAGTATGGTGCTCAAAATGTAGGAGTTATGGAAAAAAGAGATAATGGCTGGTGGAAGATTGAAACATGGGAAGGTCCAGTTTGGATTAACTTGAATGGGGAAGAACGTGTCATGGGAGATTTCTATGGATATGATGAACCTTCCTTCTCATCAAAAGTTGCAAATGCTGGAGCTCAGTACGGGCGACAAACATTTAGAATAGTAGATGGAACGACAGATGGTTGGCTTAAATTTAAGACGTGGGAAGGCGAAAAATGGATGAATCCTACGGTTCAACAAATTACCGTCAACAAAACAATTTATGCATATAATGAACCTTCGTTTAACGCGACAAAAGCAAATAATGGGTCGCCACATAATCCACAAAATTGGAGAGTATTAGAACAAAAAGACAATGGCTGGATGAAGGTAAGTACTTATGAAGGGCATAAATGGATTAATCCAGATGGAGAAGAAAGATTCATAAACAAATCATTCTATGCGTATAACGAAGCTTCATTTAATGCAGCAAAAGCAAACGCTGGAGCATTATATAGTCCACAGAATTTTAGAGTTGTGGATGGGACAACTAGTGGATGGTTAAAGGTTAAAACATGGGAAGGCGAGAAATGGATGAATCTAGATGGAGAAGAAAGATTTATAAATAAATCTTTCTATGCGTATAACGAACCTTCATTTAGTTCAACAAAAGCAAACGCTGGAGCATTATATAGTCCACAGAATTTTAGAATAATAGATGGAACAACTAGTGGATGGTTGAAAATTAAAACGTGGGAAGGCGACAAGTGGATTAATCTAAATCAAACGGATTCTGGTAATTCTGGAGTGGTTGACCTTGCTTTAAAACAATTAGGAAAACCATATGTATTTGGAAATAGTGGACCTAATTCATTTGATTGTAGCGGCTTTATTTATTATGTATTTAAAAATAATGGATACAATATTGGAAGAACAAGTGTAGCTGGATATTGGGGAATGGTTACAAAAATAAGTGATCCTCAACCAGGAGATTTAGTATTCTTACAGAATACATATAAAGCGGGTCCTTCTCATTTAGGAATATATTTAGGGAATGGTGAATATATTCATGCTGCTGACGAAACAACAGGTGTAATTAAAAGTAAGATAAATAGTCCATACACTCAAAAGCATTTCTTGGGGTATGCTAGATTTTCAAAATAATTAAATTGGATTCAATAAAAGACAGTTATCTACGGATAGCTGTCTTTTTATTATTTGTGTTGGTTTGACTACTTATATATTCAAAAGAAAAACAACATAATATTAATACGGAAAAATATATTAATATGAATTTTTGCATATTTTAAAATTCAATATATCCATCAAAAACTTTTAATTGTATAATATATTTTGTCATATTTTTAGATTTTTCGACATAAACCAACAAAAATAGAGAGCGTATTGGGAGAAGACATTATGTATACAAAACTATTAAAATCAATTACATCATTATCACTTATTGGTGGTGCGTTGTTATATACAAATGGCAGCGATGTGAAAGCTGCTGAAGTGGGTGTTTTTTCTGATGTACCGACATCACATTGGTCATATCCTGCGATTAAAGATTTAGCGAGTAAGAATATTATTTCCGGTTATGGAAATGGGATATTTGGTTTTGGAGATGTTGCGACAAGGGAGCAAGTTGCGGCTTTAATTTATCGAGTGTTAGTACCGAATAAACAAGGCGGTTCGTTTAGTAATGATGGAACTCGTTACGTATTAAAGGATGGGTCTACGTTTAAAAATCCTTACGGTGATATTAATCAAAGTTCTACAATGTTTCCAGAAGAGGTATTAACTTTAACGAATTTAGGAGTTTTTAAAGGTGATGAAAATGGCCAATTTAGACCGAAAGCTTCTGTGAGTCGTGCGGAAATGGCACAAATTCTTACAAATGCTTTCCATCTTGCGGCAAAACAAAAACATACCTTTAAGGATGTTCCAAATCCATTTTGGGCAGAAAACGCAATTAGTGCAGTGCAGTCAAATGGAATCGCAGATGGCACAGGGAACGGGAATTTTGAACCGTATGGTACAGTAACACGTGAACAGTATGCGCAGTTTTTATATAAAACTTTGAAGTATAAAAATGCTGATGTGAAAGACACAGGAGATGCGGCATTATTAACAGCTTTTAAAGAGGAAGTACAAAAGCGTATTAATACGTATGAAACGACTATTACACTTCCATATAAAACGAAAAATAATAATACAGACGAAGTGATGAATACACTTTTTAACGCATATAAAGAAGTTGCAAGTAAAAATGAGTATACAAATTATAATAGATCGAATGTTTCATATGGACTTTCTGGATCACCTGGAAATTATACATTTACGCTTAAGATTACATATCGTGAAACGAAAGAACAGACGGAATATGTCATGAAACAAGCGAAAGCAATCGTTTCTTCTATTACTCAAATTGGAATGGATGATCACGAAAAAGTGAAGGCGATTCATGATTACGTAGTAAAACATGTTTCTTATGATACGTCTTATAAAGCTTACACAGCATATGAAGCACTTGTAAATCGTTCTGCGGTTTGCCAAGGTTACGCACTATTAACTTATCAATTATTAAAGGAAGCAGGAATTGAAAATCATTTCGTGACAGGAACTGGGGACGGACAACCTCATGCTTGGAATTTAGTGAAAATCGAAAACAAATGGTATCACCTTGATACAACATTCGATGATCCGGTTCCAGATGAGCAGGGCCGCGTAACGTATTCGTATTTCAATTTATCAGATGAACAAATCGCAAGAAATCATGAGTGGAATCGCGGAGACTATCCGCAAGCTACAACAAATTATTATAGTACACTGACAAACAAAATTGCGGCAGGTAGTACGAAAACGCCTGCATATCAGCAAATATTAAAAGATACAAAGTTAAACTATTTAGGAAATGAATATATCGTAAACAACTATACTGAATTAAAAAATAAAATGCAGCAGCGTTATAGTGCGAAACCAGAGAAAATTGAAGTGCTGTACAAGCAATCAATGAATGGTGCACTGCAAGATGTGAAAAAGGCAATTGGCGAAATCGATTATCCGCAAGGGGCAAATCGAGTTTCTTATAAAGCGGAGCCTTACAATGCGAAAGAAGGGTATTCTTTAGTGACAATTACGTTTACGTATTAAGAATGAGAAAAAGCATCTGTTTCAGATGCTTTTTTTTATTATATTGATTCGACAAAATATGACAGGTGAAAGCGGATTGGTCTGTTATGATAATTTTTGAAATTTTACATTTTGGAGGATTAATCATGAATAAAAAGAAGATTTTCGCTGCGTTAATAGGAATTGTAGCCTTATTTATAATTATTAATGTAGTTGTTACGAAAGAGAAAACGACATCAACCAGTGAAAAAATGTACTCTGAGAAAGAATATAATAAATTAGTAGATGAACATTTTGAAGAGACGCAAAAGTTGAAAAGTGATATGAGTGTGTTAGAAACTGAAAAAAAATCTCTTGATGAGCAAGTGAAGAAGTTAAAAGATGAGTTAGCGAAAAAAGAGCAACAAGTAGCGCAGCAGCCGGTTCAACAAGAACAACCAAAGCAAGAACCACAACAACCAGCACCAGCGCAACAGCCGGAAAAGAAAGAAGAGCCAAAACCGGAACAACCTACTGGAGCATTCGAAAACCCTATGAAAAGCATAAACAAAACAGATGCAATGAACAAAGTGAAAGAAAAAGCGAAGCAAGACTTCCAAGATGACTATATGACACAAAACTTTGTTGCGGAGGAACAATCAAAAGCATTTGATTTCTTAAACGGAGTAGAGATTAAATCACAAGAAGAATTGAACGTGATGAAGAAGGCATTGGGAGATTTTCCTAACGACTTTATGACCGCGAAGTTTGTTTATGAAGAGCAAATGAAGGCGAAGAATAAGCAAGGGTAAAACAAAAACGCTATCTTTTAAAAAGGTAGCGTTTTTGTTTTGGGTTATAAAGTTATTCCTACATTTGACATGTACAGTCTGACTGTATAAAATGAAACTATTCAGTTGAACTATATAGTTTAGCTATATACTTATCGTTACATTGGAGGTCTTTATGAATAGAGATAAAAATTTACCATTAACGGAAACAACGTATTACGTTCTTTTAGCTTTATTAGAACCAGCCCATGGTTATTTAATTATGCAAAAGGTAGAGGAACTGAGTAATCATCAAGTGAAAATCGCAGCGGGTACACTGTATGGCGCGGTTGAAAATTTATTAAAACAAGGATTAATAGAATCAGTAAAAAGTGAAGATAAACGAAGAAAAGTGTATGTCATTACGGAACGAGGGAAAGAAGTATTACACTTAGACTTTATGAGAATGCAGCATATTATTGCGGTTACAAAAAGTTTATTACACGTATAGTTAGGGGGAAATGATGATGTGGAGATTGAAATTCTTTTTAGATTTTGAGAAAGAGGAAAAATGGTTAGAAGAGATGGCTTGGAAAGGTTATCAACTAGAAAGTAATACATTTGGTTATACATTTAGATATACAGAACCGGAAGATGCGACGATTAAAATAGACCATAGAGTATTTAGTAGAAAAAGTGATTTTATTAATTACTGCACATTATTTGAAGATAGTGGCTGGGAGCATATAGCTGGTAATCGGTGGTCAGGTACGCAATATTTTAAAAAGGTAGATGAAGAAAGTGAAGATGACATTTTTTCAGATCCAATGTCACGGGCAGGGAAGTATAAGCGTCTATCTAAAACATTTTTAGAATTAGCAATCTGTTATTTGCCGATATTATTTTTATTTATGTATAGTAATACAATGAATTTAGGAGCCTTTGTAAATCCGAAAGAACTATACTTGACGCCAGGATTATGGGATAAGCAAGGTGTATCATTTCTATGGTCATTCTTATTTGAAACGCCATTTGCATTAATGAGAGGACTTTTTTTGACATTTATCCCCGTTGCGACATGTATGTTTTTCGTTTGCTCGTATAAAGCGAATCGATTGTATGAAGAGAGAAGATGATAGGAGAAATCCCCTTAAAGTAGATGCTTTGAGGGTTTTTTAATGTATAAATAGGGAATTTGGTAATCATTAGCATTAATTCCTTTTTGTTTATGTTTAAATATGATATCATTTTGATAATATTCCTTAGGAGGATGATTATCATTAATATACTTTTAGGTATTATTGGAGCAATTGTTTTACTTGCCTTTGTTATCCATCCAGGAGTCCCAGACAAACGTGTCCCTCTACAAAATAAACTTGCAGTAATCCTTCCATTGATTGTTATAGCCGGTTTAATTTCTTTATATATATAATTAAAACAAGAATAACATTAAGATAGGTAGAGAAGTATATATCTGCTTTTCTACCTATGCGTAGTTTAATAAAAATGCTCATCAACATTTTCACTACTATTGTTCTTTTGTTAATTGCTGCATGGACTACAAAATGAACTAATACAGAGGGCCAGCATAAATAAATTATTGTATTTCTCAATAAATAAAACAACTTAACGTGGTAAAATAATAGTTGGACGGGAGTCCAATACATATTATTAAAATTAAGATGGTTCAAGTCGGAGGAAGGCACCTTAGGGTGTCTATTCTTTTTTATAAAAAGAAAATTGTACGTTTAGACGCATTTTAAATACAAAATAACCGATTCCTTATACGTTAAGAAACCGGTTATTTATTTCCCTACTTTTTTAGAGAGCTTTTTCTTATAATGGTCTTAAATCATAAATAAAAGATAGAGTAAAAACTATATAAGAAATAAAAGTCACGAAAACAAGAAAACATATAAACTGAGAATTAGATACATATTGTTCTATTCTTTGTTTCATGTTAATTCGCATTATTTTTCAAATGTGAAGTATCAATTGGAATTTGAGCTTTCCAAGATCCAATTATTTTTCCAATTCTAGTTATATTTACGTCTAAAGTAAGGGGCTGTTTAAAAGCGTCTTTTCCTTTAGAATCTATAACAAATGTAGCAACACCTTCAGGTTTATCATTATCACGAATGCCTACATCATTTAATTTTTTACCTGCTGCCATAAGTTCAAAAGGAAGACGATCATCTGAATCATGGATAAATGATAGTCTCCCGTCATTTTTAATCTCAGGGTTTTCTTCTTGTTGTCCATTAATTTTACCATCACTTTCAAGATCTAATCCTGATGTATCAAATTCGAATGGTACTAAACTTCCGTCAGCTTTTTCCATTCTATAATGAACTGATATACGTGAATCTGCGATAAATAATTCTTTGAGATGTACAGTAATACTTTGATCTGTAATTTTTTCATCAATAGGAATATATTTACCATTCTTCATCATATCTTGTATGACACCATTTTCATCTCCTATTCCTTCATTTACAACTTTATCATTTGTAATTGCATCAGAAAAATATGAAGCAACATTTGTAGCCGCTACTTGTACTTGTGGAATCATTGCTGTTGTGAAAAGTGCTGCTGCAGCTACTGCTGTATAAATGAAACGTTTTGATTTTTTACTCATGTTTGTAAAGATTCCCTTCTTTTGTTGCTTTTTGTGATTTATATTAGAAACATTGTCTAACTTGGAACGACTTTCAAATGTTTTCCATGCTTGTTCTATATCAATTTTGATTTCTTGTGGTGAATTTGCAGATTCTTCATCTAGCATTACGTTTTCCCATTGATTTAATTTACTAATTTCTATTAATAAATCTTGGCATGCTTCACATGTATCTAGGTGCTTTGTGAATTCCTTTCTTATATCATGAGAAAGTTCTCCATCAATATATGTTTGAATAAACCCGATATCATAACATTTCATTTGTTATGCCTCCTCCATTTGTTTATAAATCTTGCGAAATTTCATTTTGGCTCGGACTAATAATGTTCCAATAGAAGATATTTCAATTTGAAGTACTTCTGCAATTTCTTTATATTGAAAACCAGAGAATTTCATTAGTAAAAGGGTTCGTTCTCGATCATTCATTTTATTTAGTATCGTTTGGACCTTTGTAATTTCTTCTTTTCTTATCCAATCATCGTCTAATGATGAAACATTTTGTACTTCATGGTATTGGATTTCTTTATCAATCTTCGCTTGTTGCCTTTTTTCAGATCGAAAATGGTTATAGGCTACATAAGTAGAAGATTTAATCAACCATCCAGGTATGTTTTCAATTCCTTTCCAATCGCTACGATATAATTGTAAAAATACTTCTTGCGCTAACTCTTCAGCGATAGATTGATCTTTAACAATCCAGATGATTTGTTTCACAGCGTAAGCATAGTACTGCTTAAATAAATCTTCAAAGGTCATATCAGAAGCATGACTTTCTTCATTTTCTATGGTTAACATGTTCGTTTAAACCTCACTTTCAATTTGATACCTGTATTATAGAGAAACCAGAAAAACAGATTTTGTGACAGTTTTTCTGGATATTTTTTTATATTTTTTATTATGTACTAAAAAAGCATTCATCTGATTAAAAGATAAATGAAAACATAAAAACTATAACTCTTGCAGTAGTTGTCTATTAATGTACAAGAAAACAGTTAGTTTGTTGCCAAATTGCATTTAAACGTACGATTTTCTTTTTTCTAAATAAGAGTCTTGTCTTAAAGAAGATAAAAATTCAATGGATGATTACCATGAATATATAGATAAAGTTCATCCATATATTTGTAGAAAGGAGGAATTCAAATGAAGAGAGATGATAATAAGATTGGTCACTTTATATCTGAAAAAGGAAAGGAAGACTTTCAAATTGCCTACGATGAATCAATGGCACTTCTTCCAAAACCTAACGATATGAAAGATATAAAAACGAAATATGGCACAATTCGTGCTTATTATTTTACTAAAGAGGAAAACAAACATAAGGAACCAATACTCTTACTCCCTGGACGTGGTGCATCTACTCCAATGTGGGTACCTAATTTAAAAGGGTTAAGGGAAAAAAGGCCTGTTTATACGATAGATTTACTCGGTGAACCTGGAATGAGTGTGCAAACGAAGGTGATTGAAAACCAAAAACAACAAGCAGAATGGTTAAATGAGGTAATTGAAGGATTAGGTTTAGAAAAAGTGCATATCGTCGGTGTCTCCATTGGAGGCTGGACAGCAATGAACTTGGCAAGATATAATCCTGAACATATTGCTACGGCTAGTTTATTGGATCCAGTCTTTGTATTTGCGCAAATATCCATAAAGATGATTCTAGCATCTATTCCGGCTTCCGTTCCTATTGTACCTAAGTTTTTAAGAGAAAAGATGTTAAGCTATGTTTCTGGAGGAGCGGAAACAAATGACGATGAGCCTATCGCTAAGTTAATCGAGTCGGGTATGCGTAACTATAAACTGAAAACGCCAGCGCCTGATCTATTTAGTAAAGAGGACTTAAAAAGTATTGATATTCCAGTGCTTGCACTTATGGCTGAAAAAAGTACAATGCACAATTCGGTAAAAGCAGTTGAAATTGGAAAAAAATACGTTAAAGATATTGATATAGTTAATTGGAAAAATGCATCTCATGCAATAAATGGTGAGTTCTCTAACGAAGTTAATGCTAGAATCCTTGATTTTGTAGAAAAACATTCTAATGATAACTAAGTTGAAAGTGGAAAATATGTTGTCATAACAACTTATAGCTATTTAGAAGATTTAGCTCATTTTTTATTTTGGCATATTTTAATTCTGCTATTTTCATGAATATGTATAATTACATAAAATTTCAGTGAAAAAGAGAGTATACTTTCGTATTGTGTAATAAAGATAAAGCCCGCCTATGGAAATAGGCGGGCTTTTTTTACTTATAAAGAAAAGACAATCTGTAAGATGTCTTCCTTCGATTTAAAACATTTTACTAGGTTAAGTTTTTGTGATAATAAATTCTTTTAACTGGAATGAACAGGAGTAGTACATCACTTTATTCTTAAGCATCATTCTCAACAAAAGTGAAGATTTTCATTATCTTTTTAACTACAAAGGGTAATAATTTAGAAGCTAAAAATGCAAGTACGAAAGCAATTCCCCATGTTTTCATCCATAATTTGAGAAATAAAGCTGTATATCCAACATTCATTGAAACCATGACGAAAGAGATAATACTAGATATACCTAAAATCATAAAGATATTAAAAATTATTGGTTCGAATTTTTTATTGATTTTCAAAATTAACACCTATTTTCTATATATGCTTTGCTGCCCGATTTCACCAACATCTAATCTTACAGTTTGAAATCTAGGTTGTCCAGTTTGTTTTACTTTACTGCAATAGCAATATTATCTGGAATAGGGTTTCACCATATTGCTATTAAACTAAAATTTTAAGATTGCAACTAAACGAAATTTATAGTATCGAAGTTCATTTTGGAGGGGGGAATGTAATACTACATCTTTAAAGTATTAGTTACACTTGAACTGCACATTGCGTATTTTTTATGAAGAAAAGACACTCATATAAAAGTGTCTTTTCCGATAGTTTTTTAGCAGAAGCAAGCAGCTCCAACGATGATTAATAAAATGAACAATACAACTAATAAAGCAAATCCTCCAGCGAAGCCACAGCCGCCACAACTACCACCAAAGCCCATAACAGTTCCTCCTTTTAATAGGAAGGGAAAACCAAGGGGTCACTCATGTGTTTTAACGGATTCCATTTACTTTATGCTTTTATGAATGAATGGAGCAGGTCCTTTTCAAAATAGATTTATGCCGCTATTTGCCGGGGAGTAAGACCTCGATTGGTGAGGGCTGATTTAAAGTTTCACTTTATTCTTTAAGAGCGAATAAATAAAAAACAAAATATCTAAAAATATAGATGGAAATCCGCTTTTATACCTTTCAATAAAAGAATACTAGCATTATATATTATAAGGAATACTTGTCCTTAATTGTAAATGAAAGGGGGGAATTGGTATGAGTTATGGCTATGGTCACCCTCCAAAAAAATGCTGTGAACATCATAATGAAACTTTATCAACGGGTATATTACGTAGACATTCCGCTACGTTATTTCTTACTGTGGATGCTATGAATGTTGATCCTGACGATACTCGTAGAGTAACTGTTGAAATGTTTGATTGGTCATCTGGTTCTCCGGTATTGTTACCATTAATAGACCCTTCAACGCAAACATTGCCACCTAATCGATATGTTACTTTCCGTTCAGCAGCTCTTCCTCCAAGACTTTTTGCTTATGAAGTAAGAATCATTCGTCCGAAAGATAGAGATGTTGTTACGAATGTTTTTGGTCTTAGTGCAATCGTATTTAACCCACAAGAAGGAAATAATGTTTTACAACATGATTTAGCAAAATTAGACCTTAAATAGCTTTTATAAAAGTCTATTTATTGGGCATGAGTAAAAAAAGAGTAGGATGTAATCCTACTCTTTTTTTACGTTAACTAGAATTTTAAAAGAAATCCTTCATCATTTTAGCATCTTTAATATTCACGATCATACTTTCTACCTTATCTTTCTTCTCATCTTTAGCAATTGTAATTTGTTCCTTATTATCAATCCAAACAAGAAATTCTTCTTTTGAGTCATCTTTATATGTAACGGTCATAGTAGAATGCGCAGATTGTTTCTTTTTTTGATCTAAAGTGATAGTTTTAGGTGTTCCATTTTGAACTGCCGAAACGATAGATTTTATCATTTCTTCATTGTCTGTTTGAGATTTGGAAGTAGTATTATTTGTTGTTTTGAGTATTTCAATGTCTGTAATATTAGCGGAATTTAATTGAAATGTATTTTGTGTATGTTCTTGCTTAGCCTGCGAAGTTTTATCTGTAGCCGAGGTGTTTGTACAGCCTATTAAAGTAAAAGATAGAGCGGCTAGAGCGCATATAGATATGATTTTTTTCATAGTATCCCTCCTCAAGTTTAATTATAACAATATTCTGTTAATTTAGGTAGTTATTGTAAGGAGAAGATGTTTTAAAGTGGTAAATGATGTTGTTCATTTTCTATTAAAATCAAAATTCACATAACTTTTTTCATATTTTATGTTTAACATTTTGAAAATGGGTGTACTACATATAATATAACAAATAATTCATTTTAAAGGAGGAAGTTAAAGATGGAAACGAAGTATAGTAAACCTTTTGTATATGAATTTATTACGGAGAAAGAGGTCATGAATGCGGCAAACGATCTAGTGAAGAAAGGAATAGAACAAAAAGATATTTATGTGTTAACACATGAGAAAGAGAGGACAGATAGAATTGCAGATAATGCAGACGTGAATACAATTGGGATAAAAGAGGAAGGACTTGGGACAAGCATTATTAACGTCTTTCAAAAAACAGGAGATCAGTTAAGAAATAAAATGCAAGAGTTAGGGCTTAATGAGGAAGAAGCGAACTTTTATGAAGAAAAGCTGGATGAAGGAAAAATCTTGTTATTCGTTAAGGATTTAGAAAGAGCTGGTGAATGGTTACAAGAAAGAAGATGCACGTATTCTATTTAATTTGTATCCTTTAAATCTATAAATCTATTATGAAAAGGAGATGGGAAATATGAGTGAGAGCGGGCTAAAAGAACAAATTACAGGTAAAGTTGAAAAGAAAAAAGGACAAGTAAAAGAAGGGATTGGTGAAATTACTGAAGATAGAGAGTTGAAAAATGAAGGAAAGTGGGAGAAGACGAAGGGAACTATAAAAGAAAAAGTCGGAAAAGTGAAACAAAAGATAAGTGATGGGTTGGATAATAAAGAATAATACATGTTTATCAAGCTTTGGTTACATACCAAAGCTTGATAAATCAAATATAAAAACAATATAGGAGGTTTAATTGTGGGACTTATTATTACGTGTATTGTAGGTGGACTTATTGGTGCGTTAGCCGGAATGATTACGGGAAAAGACTTTCCTTTAGGTATAGTTGGTAATGTGATTGCTGGTTTAATTGGATCTTGGGTAGGTAGTGCATTATTTGGTCATTGGGGTCCTGAATGGGGAGGCATTTTTGTTCTTCCAGCGTTATTAGGTGCAATCGTCTTTATTTTAATCGTTACATTCTTCTCTAGAATGCTGCGGAAAGCGTAAGTATGATAATGAATAGTAATCTTAAGTTTATTATATATAACTATAAAGTGAATGAACTGATAAATATACATAAAAAAGCATCCAATTAAATTAATTTGGATGCTGTTTTTATGTAATCTGCATAGGAATGAGCGGGGGATGAAGGCCCCCCGCTCATTGAAATTACACTTTCTATTATGTATTAAACCATCGTTACTTTTTCACAATTATTTATTCTTACGACCTGCCTCGGTTCTATATGAGATAAGTCCTCGCTATTACCTATATCAACTACAATTGTATTTGTTAGTATGTTAATAATGGAACCAACTAACGTTGTAGCATGATCGTGTCGATAAGAAAATTGAACAAAATCTCCCTTTTTAAAGTTGTGCTCTTCCATAGATAGATCCCCCTAAAAATAATGTTTATACATTATACATACACAAATTTATAAGGTTTAAACATTCGGTAGTATTTTTTAAGTGTTAAGCCGAGAAAGGTGTAGAAAATTTATTTATAATGAAAATAAAAAAATATGTTTAAAACTAATTTTTATGGGTAATTAAATAGTAAAAGTTCGAGATAAGGGGGCGGAAATGATGAATTTGGAAATAAATATTTTGCAAAATGATGTAGGTTATACGGTACAACTTAATGGTGAAATTGATGCGTATACGGCATCAGATTTAAAAAATAAGATTATGCCTATTGCAAGCGAGAAAGAGGTTTATATCGTAGTAGATTTTAACAAGGTAGATTATATGGATAGTACTGGTTTAGGTGTTTTTATAGCGCTATTAAAAGCAGTTAAGAAAAATGATGGCAAGCTAGAGTTTATCGGTGTATCTAAAAGATTAAAAAGATTATTTGATATTACAGGGTTAACAGAAATATTAAACTTGAATTCCGATTTTGAAAAAGTAGAAAGAAGGTGACTAGGGATGATGGAGAAATTTGAAAAGATAGAAATGAAAATTCCTGCAAAGGCAGAATATGTGGCTATTATTCGTTTAACAATGGCTGGTGTTGCGAATCGAATGGGCTTTGCTTATGACGATATAGAAGATATGAAAATTGCTATTAGTGAAGCATGTACAAACATTGTACAACATGCATACAAAGAAGACGTCGGAGAAATTACAATTGTCTTTGGCTTATATGAAGATCGATTAGAAATTATGGTTGCGGATAATGGGGTTAGCTTTGATTTTAGCAGCTTAAAAAGGAAAGTTGGTCCGTATGATATTAGTAAACCAGTAGAACATTTGCCGGAAAATGGTTTAGGTTTATATTTAATCAATACGTTAATGGATGATATACAGATTATGCATGATGAGGGCATGACAGTTTTAATGACAAAATATATACAAAGAGAGCAGGTGGAGAATGATGGAAATCCAATCTCAACCTACAACTCTTACTAAAGAAGACGTTATTAAGCTAATTGCAGAATTCCAACAAAACCAATGTAATGAAGCGCAGGAAAGGTTAGTTGATCATTATAAAAATCTCGTATATTCCATTGCATATCGCTATTCAAAAGGCGGGCCGATGCATGAGGATATTATACAAGTAGGGATGTTAGGGCTCTTAGGCGCAATAAGAAGGTATGATTATTCGATAGGGAATGCTTTTGAGCCTTTTGCAATACCTACAATAGTAGGCGAAATAAAGAAGTATTTACGTGATAAAACTTGGGGTATTCACGTTCCAAGGCGAATTAAAGATTTGGGTGGGAAAATTAAACTTGCGATAGAGGAGTTAACAGATCACCTGCAACGTTCACCGAAGATAATAGAAATTGCAAATCATTTAGGACTATCGGAAGAGGAAGTTCTAGAGATTATGGATGCTAAAAATAATTATCGAGTATCTTCCTTAGATGATGTAGTTGAAAATTCATCGGATGGAAGTTCGGTAGCGAGAATTGAATCTGTAGGTGAAGTAGAGCAAGGGTATGAACAGACAGAAAGACGTCTCGTTTTAGAGGATATTTTTAACGTATTAAATGATACGGAAAAGAGCGTTATTCATTATATATTTGGAGAAAATTTAAATCAAAAAGATACAGGGGAACGGTTAGGTATTTCACAAATGCACGTTTCTCGTATTAAAAGACAAGCGATAAGTAAATTGAAGCAAGCAGCATTTTTAGATACATAAAAATTTAAAATAATTATGTTTAAAACATGAGAAAAGGGGTACTTATTAAGTATAGGAGGAGATATGAAAATGTCACACGATGTGAACGAACTAATCGAAGGATTGAATGAAGATTTAGCAGGAGAATACTCAGCAATTATTATGTATAACCATAATGCAGCTACAGTTTCTGGTATATATAGACAAGTGTTAAAACCTTTCTTTGAATCTGAAATTAGTGATGAACAAGGACATGCCCTATATTTAGCGGAGAAAATTAAGACGTTAGGTGGTACACCTACTACAATCCCTTTACCAGTGAAACAAGTAGAAGATGTTAGAGAAATGTTAGAATCCGCTAGACAATCAGAATATGAGACAATTAAGCGTTATGAAACGAGAAAAGAACAGGCAGCGAAATTAAATATGACAGAGTTAGTTGTAAAGTTAGAAGATATGATTGCAGATGAAACAAATCATATGGAAGAATTAGATCGTCTTTTAACTAATAAAGCAATGGTTTTAAATTAAAAGTAGAAATTTATAGAGTGAAAGAACAAATTCCTATTTCTAGGGGTTTGTTCTTTTGTTGTATAAATATGTTTGAGTAAGAAATTTTCATTTTGTAACTGAGTATGTAATACTAGAAAAATAGAAAATGATAATAGATTTACATTTTAAATAAGAAAAGGGGAAATAACTTGTGTCCATTTTAATTGTCGATGATAATCCGGTTAACATATTTGTAATTGAGAAGATTTTAAAACAAGCCGGATATCATGATCTTGTATCGCTCAATTCTGCACAAGAGCTCTTCGAATACATACAGTTTGGAAAAGATTCTTCCAGGCATAATGAAATTGATTTAATACTATTAGATATTATGATGCCTGAAATTGATGGACTTGAAGTTTGTAGGCGATTACAAAAAGAGGAGAAGTTTAAAGATATCCCTATTATTTTTGTTACAGCTTTAGAGGATGCAAATAAATTGGCCGAAGCTCTTGATATGGGGGCAATGGATTATATTACGAAACCTATAAATAAAGTTGAATTATTAGCACGTATGCGTGTAGCGTTACGCTTGAAATCAGAATTAAATTGGCATAAAGAACAAGAAGAAAATCTTCGGAATGAACTAGATTTAGCTACGCAAGTACAAAGAAACTTATTAAGTAGCCCATTAAGAGAAGATCATATAAAAATTGAAGCAAGTTACTTGCCTTCATTTAAACTAGCTGGAGATATGTATTATTGGTATAAAATCGATGAAAATCGCTACGGTATTATATTATTAGATGTGATGGGACATGGTGTATCTGCTTCATTAGTTTGTATGTTTATTTCGTCTGTATTACGTGAAACAATTAAATGTTTAATTGATCCAGAACTCGTTATTAAAGAATTAAATAAATATATGACCCTTTTACATAATGAAAATGATAATATTCCTTATTATTTTACGGCGATATACTTAGTTGTTAATACAGAAGATAGAACAGTTGAATATGTAAATGCAGGGCATCCTTCTGGATATGTTTTAGTTGATGAAACAAATGTAGTTGAACTAGATCGCGGGAGTTGTGCCGTAGGATTTTTTGATGAAATAAAAGTTAAAAAGACAGTTATACCTTTTGAGAAGAACGCTCAAATATTATTGTTTACAGATGGTGTTCTTGAAGCAATTGCAAATGATGAATTTGAGTCTGAAGAGAAATTACGTACTTTTACAGAAAGAAAATGGGGAGATTTAGAAGGCGAGATAGAAGGGTTTTACAAGGAAGAACAAAAGAAAGCGCAATCAGATGATATGTGTCTAATTATGATACAAACGAATGCGAAATAAAAAGCGTATGAAATCCAAACAGAGGATTTCATACGCTTTTTATCCCGCATTAACGGGCAGTAAGACTCCCACCAAAAAATTTAGTCTGAAGCAAAGAAGGTAGGTGGGAGATCAACTGCCCGTAAACGCCCGATTGGTTCAACTAATAATCAGTGGGGGATGCCCCCCACTGATTAAAGTTTCACTTTATTGTATTTTTTGATAAATTTGTTCACTAGGATTAAATTGGGTATAATGCGGCATTATATTTGAAAAACGAAGAGTTTCTTTATTTCCTAAACATAGAAATCCATTGTGACTTAAGCTTTCATAAAATAGTTGCTGCACTTGATTTTGAAGTTTACTTGTAAAGTAAATTAAAACGTTACGACAAAGTATAATATGAAACTCGTTAAAAGATTGATCGGTTACTAAATTATGCTGTGCAAAAATAATGTTTTGTAACAGTGATGGATTAAAATAAGCGAAACGATTATCTGTTGAATAATAGTTAGAAAATGCTTGTGTACCGCCAGCTTGTAAATAGTTTTTCGTATAAGTTTGCATTTTATTTAACGGGAGGATGCCTTGTTTTGCTTTTTCTAACACATTTGTATTCATATCTGTTGCGTAAATAACCGACTTTTCACTTAATCCTTCTTCGTGAAGTAAGATGGACATCGATAATACTTCTTCACCAGTTGCGCATCCAGCATGCCAAATTCTAATTTCAGGTTGCTTTTTCAATTCAGGAATAACATGCTCTCTTAGCGCTTTAAAAAAAGCAGGGTTACGGAACATCTCAGTTACATTAATCGAGAAATCATTTAATAACTGTTCTAAAACCCCTTCCTCGTGAATTACTTTTTCAATTAATTTTGAAATGGTTGGGATATTAGAGAGCTGCATTCGATTACAAATCCTTCTATAAATAGATGTGCGAGCATATTGGCGAAAATCAAATCCTGATAGTTTAAATACCGCTTCCAATAGTAATTCAATTTCTAAGTTCGTGCACTCATCCGTATCTACTGATGGATCAAAATTATAATACTTATTTTCCACTCCAACTAAACCTCACTTATTTTATTAACCATACACTCATTACCGAATAGAGTTGATGTAGGTTTAATGGTTTACTTATATAATCTGAAGCGCCAGCAGATAAACATTTTTCCTTATCATTTGGCATTGCTTTAGCAGTTAATGCGATAATAGGTATTTCATGTAACCCTAAGTTCATTCGGATATTTTCCATCGTTTCATAACCGTCCATATTAGGCATCATAATATCCATTAAAATAAGGTCAATATTTGTATTGCTTTTTAGTATTTCTAAACACTCTATGCCGTTTTGGGCAGTAATAATGTTGGCGTTTTGTTTTTTTAATGCATTTTGTAACGCAAATATATTTCGATGATCATCATCGACAATTAAAATTGTTTTCTCTTGGAAGACGTTATTTGTTTCGGTAGTAACGATAGTTTCTTCAACAACTTCAGCAGGAATAACATCTTCTATCGTTGCTGCGACTTCTAAATTGGAGAACTGTATATCATGTAATCCATTTGGAAGGTTAGGAATATATACTGTGAAAGTACTACCTTCTCCTACATTACTCTCTAACGTAATCCAACCACCTAACAATCTAGCAAACTCTTTACAAATAGATAAACCTAGTCCTGTACCACCATACTTTCGAATCGTTGCTCCATCTGCCTGTTGAAAGGCTTCGAAAATAAGTTGATGCTGTTCTTTAGCGATACCAATACCAGTATCTTTTACTGAAATTGTAATCCAATCTTTACTTATAGACTGCATATCATGACTTAAATTGGTTGTTTCTATTGAATCGAAATGTAAAGAAACGGATCCTTTTTCCGTGAATTTAAATGCATTGGATAATAAGTTTTTAATAATTTGCTCAATCCGTTTTGCATCTGTATAAAACAGATCAGGAATCGTATCACTGTCTTCAATCGTAAATTCGACATTTTTTTGTGCAGCTATATGTAAAAAGTTTTGATGCATATTGGCTGCCATGTCACTTATGTTCGTTGCTTCAAAAATGATGTCTAGTTTGCCTGCTTCTACTTTAGATAAATCTAGTATGTCATTAATTAAAGTAAGTAAGTCTTTCCCTGATGAATGAATGACAGTTGCTAGTTCAATTTCATCATCCGATAAATGATTATCATGATTTTCTCTTAACATTTCAGATAATAGTAAAATACTATTTAACGGTGTGCGTAATTCATGTGACATATTTGCTAGGAACTCAGATTTGTATTTTGAGCTGCGTAACAACTCGCTTGCTTTTTCTTCTAATTCTGATTTGGTAATTTGTAAGTCAGCTGTCTTTTGTTCAGCTTCTTCAGTTCTAGACTCTAATTGTTCATTCGTTGTTCGTAATTCTTCCGCTTGCATTTGTAGTTCTTCAGCTTGCGTTTGTAATTCTTCTGATTGAACTTGTAACTCTTCTGTCATTGCTTGTGATTCATGTAAAAGAGTTTGAATTCGCATACGTCCTATAATGCTATGGATTGTTAAACCTAGATTATCAATAGTTTGTTGAATTAAATCTTGATGTAAGTCTGAAATCTCAGTTACACTTACTAACTCCATTACTGCAATCACCTCATCCTCAAATAAGATAGGGATGACTAGTAGATTTTTAGGACGTATTTCTAATACTCCGCTAGTGACATAACGAAACTCTTCGGGTATATCCCTGAGAATAAAACTTTTCTTTTCTAAGGCAGACTGTCCAATGAAACCTTCACCCATTTTAATGGATTGTTTTCCAATATCAGCACCTTGATCGGCGAAAGAAGCTTTTTTCACATAGTAGACAGTTTCTTCATATTCTTCACGTACATAAAATGCACCGCAAGAAGTTTGCGTTTTTTGTATAATTCCACTAAGAATTTTTTTACCTAACATCTCAATAGAAGATACACCTTGATACATTAAAATTAATTCTGCAAGCTCAGTTTGTAACCACTCTCTTTTCGATATTTCGTCTAGTAAGTGGTTCGTTGTATGAGCAAGATCTTTTATTTCATCATGTGTATTTACATGAATTCTTTCCGTAATTTTTTCTTTAGAAGAAATTGATTTAATAGCTTGAATTACATTTTTAATCGTTTTTGTAATGGAATTCGAAATATAGAGTGAAACGATAATGGAAATAAAAGAAAGTAAGAACAATAAACTGTATAACCAAATCTCTAATTTATTATTTTCAATATCTAATTGTGCAGCTCTTTTTTTCGTTAGTTGCTCCTCAGTGCTCCGGAAGTTAGTTAGCTGCGACTGTAATGACTGAATTTGAGTCGTGTCGATTGTTTGTACATTATTACTATTATTATTTGTAATAAGTGGGTGAATCTCTTTATTAATCCAACTAGTAATGTTTTCGTTAATCTGTTTTAATTTTTCTTGCTGAGAGGGGTTATCCTCTAATAAAGCAAAAAGATCTTGATAATGTTTTTCGTAATCCTTTTCCGCAGAGTTAAGGGATTGCACGTAAGTAGGGTTATTAGAAATGATAAACCCTTTCGCTTTATTTTCAATTGTTAGTAACTCTTTCTCCACTTGATTCGTTAAATTGAGAACTTTAAAATCGTGATCAATAATAAAATTACGAGATTTTTGTAAGTTGGAAATCTCATTGTTTAACATAATGAAAGAAACAAGTAAGAACAAAATGATAACTAAATAACCAGCCATAATTTTGTAACGAATACTAAATTTTGCTTTCGAGTTCATTAAAAATTCCTACCTTCAAGGTTATTAAAACTTTTCTATTTTAAAGAATGAAAAACGTAATATATATTATATCAGTTTTCATAAGGCCAAACTAGAAATCCCCCTATTATATTAGGGGGTTCTTTTTTAATAGAGGAAATCATTTTGAAATATAAAAACATATATGAAAGGTAGTAAACGAGGGAATAGAGGGTAACAAACATTCTAAGAAGGGAAGAGTGTTCTTAAAGCTCTTTTTGCATCTATTCCTTCAAAAATAAATAATATAAGATCTTTCTTTTTTACAGTAAGGAAAAAGGATACTAGAGTGCTTAAATTTTTGATTGATGTCATTGTTCCATGTTTACTTATAAACAAATTAGCTTGAAATGTTGTCATTAAAGCATAAAAATGATGAATCTGAGTTATTGTAGGTGTTTCATTATAAGAAATAGTAGTAGAGTGAATGGCGTTCATCGTAATATTCCTTTCCATATAGTAAGCATAACAATATAAACATACCCGTTTTAAAAAATGTTAAACATATAAATAAGAAAAAATATAAGTATAGTTTTTTACGTTTAGAAAAGGTTAGGAAGGGTATACATATACTACAAAGAGATTGATTGAAGATGAATTGTAAGATGTCTATGTTTAGTAGATTAGTCTATCAAAATATACTTTCACTTTAAATAAAAAGGAGCCTGGTATACATGAATGAAATGATGATTGATATTACATTTGATTTAATTTACTTGTTAAGTAGTTCACTTGTAGTGCTTTTACTATTCGCTTTCTTCGTAAATGGTTATGTTAATAAGAAGATTAGTGTATACAGAAATGAAGAAAAATAAAGATATATTACATAAAACTTTAGGAGGTTAATAGTTATGAATTTAGATAGAAAAATAGTAGGTGTTTTTAGAACAATTGATGATGCGGCACTCGTTATTAATGAATTAAATGATAAGGGATACTCAGCAGATAACATTTCAGCTATTGCGAAAGATCAAAAGGAAATTGAACACCTTGAAGAAAAATCGGGTGAAAAAGTAAATCATGAAACTGCACATAAAGCGGATATCTTTTCAGCGACAGGGCTTGTAGCAGGAGGTGTAGCAGGCGGACTCGGTGGTTTATTAACAGGTCTTGGTATACTTGCCGTTTCTGGAATGGGTCCAATCGTAGCAGCAGGACCAATCGCAGCAGCTATTGGAGGAGCCGGTATTGGCGGAGGAGCTGGAAGTTTAATAGGAGCATTTATAGGGTTAGGAATTCCAGAAGAACATGCTAAAAAGTATGAAGAATATATTTACGATGGCAATATATTAATTTTAGTAGATGCAAAATTAGACGATAAGTTAGAAATCTATAAAATATTTGATAAGCATAATGCCTATAACTCTGATTTCTTTAAATAAAATGATGAACAATGTAAACAAAGTGAATATCGTTTTTTTTTTGATCTTACAACTTTGGCGCGGCCGAGGAGTCGTATGACTATAAGAGAGGAAGGGCTTATAGTAAAAGATCAAGTTCTATCATGTTATTTAAAAGGGAAGAGGTGCCTTTTCGTGATTGTAAAAATATTAAAGGATAGCAGTAATAGTTTCCTTTGTACAGTTCAAAGTAAAAATGGAGAGAAGTATGTGAAGAAGTGGTTTAGTAAACATGAAAACAATGAAGAATTAGGGCGACCAACCTTTAAAGAAGTAGAAAAGGATTGGAAAGAAAATAGAGAATCGTTTATGTATCCCAATGTTAAAGCGCTTTATTAAAATTAAACATAATGCGCGCTTTATTATTACAAAACTGTCACATTCCTGTAAGGTAATTCAATGGATTAGATACTTTTTCCATGTCATAATAAAGACATAAGAAAGCTTATCAAAACTACAACTTATTAGGAGAGTGTCAGTCATGATTGTAACAACAACTTCTGGAATTCAAGGTAAAGAGATTATTGAGTATATCGATATTGTAAATGGTGAAGCTATTATGGGTGCAAACATTGTCCGCGATTTATTCGCTTCAGTTCGTGATGTTGTCGGTGGCCGTGCTGGTGCTTATGAAAGTAAGCTAAAAGACGCTCGTGATATTGCGATGGACGAAATGAAAGAACTTGCAAAACAAAAAGGTGCGAACGCTATCGTTGGTATTGACGTAGATTACGAGGTTGTACGTGATGGAATGTTAATGGTTGCTGTAAGTGGTACAGCTGTACGTATATAAGTAAATAAAAAACAGGCTCACCCCTTGAAGTTCATGCTTTGAGGGGGTTTTTTGTTTTTAAGTTGTAGAAGTAAACTCCAGTTGCAAGGGCGAAATGAAAAGAAACAGTGATGCTACATATATGTAATATGAGTGCAAACTTTATGATAAATAATAAAGTTGTTATTTGAGATAATGGAAGAATTAGTGGTATAAATAACTTTATAGATAATAATCAAAATAGAGAAGACAGAATGTTCATGGATGGAATGGTTAAGGGAATTTTTCAATCTGTAATAAAAAACGGAGGTACCGAGAACGTTTTACAGATGTCTGTTACATAAAATTTATAACGGATTGGGGGCAATTTATGTTTTGGTTAGGGGGCTTTTTAGGATACATTGTAGGTTCTATTACTACATGTGCGCTGCTTTACTTTGGGTATAGAGCCGAGAAGAACAAAAAAGCGGATATGCGAAAGAAAGAGGAGAGAAAAATCAATAAAAAAGGTGTATAGAATGTGGAAATGGTGAAAGGTAAGGTGATAACGTTAATAAAAAAATAAATAGATGAAAGGACATTACATATTTTATATGATTCATATGCAATGTCCTCGCTTATTCTACAATCATGTCTGTTTCTCGATTATGAATAATTGTTTCCTACCTTGCTATAAATTTCATAAGCAAAAAATCCAAATAAATAGCCTATTCCGGATCCTAAACTAACTGAAAGTAGTAAAGAATCAGGAGAAAATATGCCGACAATAATACCGATCAAACACCCTAAAAGCATTCCCATGGGCATTAAACTGTCTAATAAAATTTGAGCGTTTTTTGATTTTTTCTTACTTAAGTTACCGTTGTTATATTTATGTTTAAGACTTCCAATCACATATACTACAATTCCCCAGGCTATTAAAACAGGCGCAATTGCTGTAATGAACCACATGTTAGAAGCTCCTTTCATTTTTTAATTAAATTATACCATATATTAACATTTTTTCGATTTAAGCGGAGATAAGATCTTTTGCTTCTACTTTCTTTTTGTTTATGACTAAAGTTAATAGGAGTAAAATTAAGCTTAAAAGTGCCATTATAATAAAAACTTGCGTATAACTATCAAAATAGTCACGAGCGATCCCAGCTAGGACAGGAATGAATCCGCTCATAATATATCCTCCTGATTGCATCATAGCAGTCCATGCACTCGCATCTTCTGAAGTTTTTGTTTCATATAGTGGCAGCATGAGAGCGAGTGGAAATACGCCGCCGAGCCCGATCCCTAGTAAAATAGAAGGGATCCATGGTGTAGTTAGTGGGTAAATCATAAGCGATAAACCTACGAATACAAAGCACATACTCCCTAATAACCAAAGTGCTCTGTTTTTATAAATATCCGCTAATGTTGGAATTAAAAAGCTACATATCATTTGGATCACAGTAAAAACAGTTATAAGAGTACCCGCTTGCTCACTACTCACACCCATACTTTGATTTGCTGGTGCAAGCCAAGTTGTAATAGAGTAAAATATTCCTGATTGTAGCCCGAAAAAGATTGTAAATAACCATGCTTTTCTATTTCTTAAAGGCAAGCTATTATTCTTTTTATCTTGTTTAATCGTATTTTTCTTTCGTTTCATAACGGGATACCAAAATATAATAGCGATAATAGTAAGTACACCCCAAAAAGCGAGTGCCATATTCCAAGATCCTTTTAATACATGTTGTAAAGGGATCGTTAACCCTGCACTTAAAGAAGCGCCAGTTCCCATACCTACTGAATATATGCCGATCATTAAGCCAATTTTCGTAGGGAATTTTTCTTTAATAAATCCTGATAGTAATGGACCTGCAAGTGCAATTCCAATACCGATAAATAAAGAGCTCGCGAATAATGTGGAAATGGAAAAGGTAAAAGCTCTCATACATGTTGCCAAGCCGATTAAAATAAGACAAGTCATAATTGATTTTTCTGCCCCGTATGTTTTAATTACCTTCCCAGTCAGTAAGGCGAATGTCCCCATACAAAAAACAGGAATAGCTGTTAAAAAACTAACGGAAAAATTGCTTATATTTAAGTCTTTTCGAATTATTTCTAATAAAGGTGAAAAAGATGTAATTCCAATACGTAAATTAATGGAAACAAAAAATATTGCTAGTATACACAAATAAGTTCGTTCTTGATGTTTCAATTTAATTATCTCCTCTCTTAAACATCAGATGTTATTGAGTATATCATCTGATGTTTATGTGTAATAGATAAGGAGCTTATTTCAGCTCCAAATTTTGAACAGCGTATGTTCGTGCCTCTTCGGCATTTTGCTTTAAAATAGCTTGGAATAACTTTTCATGAATGCCAGAGTTATCTTCATAGTTCGCTGTATGTAATATTAATTGGCTTAAAATATGGCGAAGGGCGGGTACGAAAGATTGATACAAATCAAGTAGAACTTCGTTTTTGCTCGCCTTTGCAATTGCTAGATGAAACTGAATGTCTGCATCTATGTATGCTACATAATTTCCTTCTTGAAGGGCATTTTTTCTTTTATTCAAATGTCCTTTTAAATATAAAAGATCCTCTTCGCTTCGGCGCTGTGCCGCTAACATCGCCACTTCTTTATCTAACATATTTCGTGCTTCATACACATGATTTATATTAGCTGCTTGCAGTCTTTTTTCAAATGAATCTTGCGTTGTATTTAGTGAGACAATGCGAGTACCTTGTCCTTGTCGAACTTCTAATACACCAGCATGTACTAATATCTTTATACTTTCTCGCAGCGTTGAACGTCCTACCCCTAACTCTTCCATTAACTGCGGCTCTGTAGGGAGGCGATCACCAACTTCATACTCGCCAGAAAAGATTTTCTCTTGTAGACGTTCCAATACTTCATCGACTAATTTCCGCCGAGAAACTTTTGAAAAAGATTTCTTTTCGTTCATATTCATCTGCTCATCTCCTGTTATATTCGCTTTTATGATAACTAATCTAAGTTCTGTTGACAATGTTATTTTTAGGTAGTTGAAGCCGGGATACTAAAATTAGGTTTATAAGACAGAAGAAAATCTATTTTGAAAAAATCAATCAAAATAGATCCTTCAATTGCATTTAATAACTCGTCAAAAACACTTTCCCTTTCGTTTTCTCAGCAGACTGCACAACATCAACCGCCGCTTTCACATCTGCTAAGTCATATGTAGAATGTACGGTCATAAAACGTAATTGCTTATTTTCTACTAAACGAATTAAGTGACGAAACGTCTCCTGCCATTTATATGGCGGTACTTCTTTATTCCAATGTCGTAAATGAAATATGTTCGCGTGCACTTTTGCTTTCGTGACAATCTCTGCCCAGTTTACTTGTACGCCCGATAGAAGACCAATCGTCAAAAAGTGTCCGTTTGGCCTTAAGGAGAAAGCTAATTCATTTCCATCCGGTCCCCCGATAGAATCAATCGCAGCGTCTGCACCTCTGCCGTTTGTTAATTCCATAACTGTTTCATAAAGCGGGGCAGTGGAAGTATCTATTACATGATGAGCGCCAAGCTGAAGTAATTCCTCTGTATGTTTATTATTTCTTGTCACCGCAATTAATCGGAAGTTTAAAATTTGTGATAACTGTGCAAATAGATGGCCAATAGCGGATCCGCAAGCATTCACTAATAAAACATCATTACGTTGTAAGTTTAACGTTTCTGTACATGTAACCCACGCTGTAAGGGGATTAATATACATTTGTGCCGCTGTGAAATCATCAATGGAATCAGGAATAGGGACTACAAAATCAGCTAATGTCTTCACATATTCTTGCCAAGTACCTTCCCCGCGTAAAGGTAACACACGTTTACCGATAAGGTCTCTAGAAACAAAAGCGCCTACATCTTCTACAATACCAACACCTTCATAACCAGGTATGTTAGGCAAAGGGATTCTATGTGCGTATGCTCCAGTGATGGGAATTAAGTCAGATGGATTAATAGGTCTAACTAGCATACGAATGAAAACTTCATTATCTTTAAGTGGTTCTATATTTTTATATTCAACTTGTAATACGTCTTTTGGATTGCCAAACTTATGAAATTGAATGCATGTTCCAAGCAAAGTAATTTGCCCCCTTAGTTTGATTGGGTTTATTATAGCATTTTTGGTTTTGGGGGTTATTTTGTTAGTGATAAATAGAGTTTTTAATTTACGTATTTGTCAGAATTTTATAAAATGTGTATAGAACTATAGAATGGGGGGATTTCTTCATGTGTACTAGTTTGACATTGCAAACCAAAAATTTTCAGCACCTTTTTGCGAGAACAATGGATTTCACATTAGATATGAATCAAGAAGTAATAATCATTCCTCGGCGTTATCAGTGGAACAATATAACTGGTGAAACGATCCGAGCGAAAAAGGCTGTTGTCGGAATGGGAATTAATTTTGGAGGAAGGGTCATGATGGCGGACGGAGTAAATGAAGCTGGTATGACATGTGCAACTCTCTATTTCCCAGGATTCGCTACTTATAGTAACAGTATAGATAACCATAAAACGAATGTAGCGCCATTTGATTTTGTGACTTGGAGCCTCACACAGTTCAATTCTGTTGAAGAGTTAAGAAAATCTATTGATAGCATTGCCTTTATAGATGTACCATTACCGGTTTTAGGAATTACGCCACCGCTACATTGGATTTTAGCAGATAAATCGGGAGCGTGTATTGTACTTGAGCCGACAGCTGATGGAATAAAAGTGTATGACAATCCACTAGGAGTAATGACTAATAGTCCGGAGTTTAATTGGCATTTACAAAATTTAAGACAATATATTGGACTTAAATCGCAGCCATTTGCGCCAACTGAGTGGGGAGATGTACCATTAAGTGCTTTTGGCCAAGGTTCAGGAACGATGGGACTTCCTGGAGATTTCACCCCGCCATCAAGATTTGTACGGGCAGCATATGGCAAACAAAACATTCAAAGTATAGAGAACGAAGAAGAGGGGATATCGGCTATTTTTCATATCTTATCAAATTGTGAGGTTCCTAAGGGGGGCAGTAATAACAGAAGACGGTATATTAGATAATACGATCTATACAAGTGCAATGTGTATGGAGTCTGGAACATATTATTACCATACTTACGATTGTAGACAAATTATAGCCATTCATTTATTCAATGAAGATTTAGATACAGCTGAGATTAAAACGTATCCGTTCCAGCGGAAGCAAAAAATCTTTTATGAAAACTGATAAAAACACCTCCATTGAATTTGCATACTTAGTATGCGAATTCGGGAGGTGTTTTTCTATTAAGCCGAAGCCTTCTTCATTCTCTCAAGTAAACTAGATAACACATGCGTACGATACGATTCTAGTTTTTTACCTTCATAAGTACGGATACCTAATTTTTTAAGTTCTTTTACATACCAACCTTTGCTTCCGAAATACATGTGATCGCTCCCCTTCAACTTTGTTTTTATTTGTTCTGATTATACTTGGAGGTACAGGAATTATAATGAAGGAAATGAATTTCGCGCGAAAATGGTTAACTTTGTTGCAAAAGACATATATACTAAAGATAGTATACAACGAGGTGGACAAGACGTGATTATAGAGAAGCACGAAATTCAAATTGACCAAATTACGAGTGGTAAAGTGAATATCTTTACTTTCTATAGAAATAGAAAGCAAATTGATGATCATTTTTTACGATTGCAAGAACCATCGCTTACAGCAAACTACTTCTTCCATTTTCATTTTGATGCAGAGAGCTTGCATCTACTGCAGGAAGAGTTTCCAGGCGTATATCCGTACGACGGTAGTGAAACGATTCACGACTGGACGGAAAAGATGAAAGCTGAATTGCAGCATCAGATCCAAACAGGTAAATGGAATAAACGCGTACGTATCGGTAATCGCATTCTAGATGTGGTGTTTACGTGGTGTGACGAAGATATAGTAGAGTGAAAAAGAAGCGGATGACGCTTCTTTTTTTTAGCGCTGGAATAAAACGAGCTTACCTGCAGAAGATGTACAGCGATGTGTTTTTTCGTGCAATCCTTTTTCTTGTAAAATAGATTCACCTTTTGCTTTCGCTTCTTTTTCAGTTGCCGCCTCGAATGATTCGTCTAATGCTTTTGAACCATCTTTTTCAAAGACTGTTAGAACGTATACTCCCATGAAAATTCCCTCCAATAATTAAAATCAGAATCTTATAATTATTTTGACATAAAACGCTACAATATGCAAAGAAATATATGACATTGCGTGGTAAAATAGAATGAAACTTTAATCACTGAGAATATTTTTATTCTCGATGATTATTAGTTTTCAGCGATGTTAATTTTAATAAAATGAAACTTTTGAAAGATAGAAAGGATCGTTATTTGTGAAACAAGTAAAGTTTATACATGCGGCTGATTTGCATTTGGATAGTCCGTTTAAAGGGATGGAGATGAATGTATCGCAGTCTGTTTGGGAGAGAATGAAGCAAAGTACGTTCGAATCATTTGAACGTATTGTTGATAAAGCGATTCAAGAGCGCGTTGATTTCGTATTACTAGCTGGGGATTTGTATGATGCGGAGACGAGAAGTTTGAGGGCGCAAGTGTTTGTGCGTGAGCAAATGAAGAGACTTTCGCAGTACGATATCCCTGTTTTTATTATTCACGGTAACCATGATCATTTAGGGGGAAGCTGGGCAGCAATTGAGTTTCCGGAAAATGTTCATGTGTTTACCGATCCTTATGTAGAAGAGAAATCATTTTATAAAAATGGTGAGTTGTTAGCTTCTATTTATGGGTTTAGTTATTTGCAGCAAGCGGTAACGGATAATATGACAGCGCAGTATACGAAAATGAGTGATGCGCCTTTTCATATTGGCATGCTTCACGGAAGTGTGGAAGGAGATGCAGAGCATAATCGCTATGCACCGTTTCAAATTCGTGAGTTGAAAGAAAAACAGTTTGATTATTGGGCTCTTGGCCATATACATAAACGTGAAATTTTATCAGAAGAGCCATACATTATTTATCCAGGGAACATACAAGGTCGTCATCGTAAGGAAACAGGGGAGAAGGGTGCGTACCTTATTGAACTTACGAAACAAGGAACGCAGTGTTTATTTTTCCATACGGCAGATGTTGTATGGGATGAGATCGAAGTTTGTATTGATGGACTTGAAACTGTTGATGAACTTATGACGAGCATGTCAACTACGATGAATGATTGCCGAAGAGAAGAGGAAGGGACGCTTTTAACTATCGTATTCACAGGGCAGGGCCCACTTTCTCCTTATTTGCGTGACGAAAAGCGTGTGGAAGAGATTTTTCACATTTTAGCATCTGGCGAAGAGCGAAAAGATTTCGTATATGCGATGAAGTGGAAAAATGAGACGGTTTCTTTTGCGGAAATCGAACGTTTGAAAGCGGAAAATCATTTCGTCGGTAGTGTGCTAAAGGAGCTAGAAGCATTCACAAATATGGACGGCGTGTTGCGCACGATTTGGACATCTCCTGTAGCGCGTAATAGTATTGAATCTTTTACAGAAGACGAGAAGAAAGAGATTCAAAAGGAAGCAGAAAATATTATTTTAGAGCAATTATTCCAGCAAGAGAGGGATAAAAAATGAGAATTGAAAAACTCCATATTTATGGGTACGGAAAATTAGAAAATGTGGAAATGGATCTTTCATTGCTGACGGTACTATACGGTGAAAACGAAGCGGGGAAATCGACAATTCGCTCGTTTATGAAAAGCATTCTGTTCGGTTTTCCGACGAGAGGACAGCGCCGTTATGAGCCGAAAGAAGGCGGGAAGTATGGCGGTGCGCTGACTGTGCAAACAGAGCAGTACGGCCGTTTGAAAATTGAACGATTGCCAAAGACGGCAGCTGGCGAGGTGATCGTTTATTTTGAAGACGGGAAAACGGGCGGCGAGGAGATTTTAAACGATATATTAAGCGGGGTGAATGAAAGTTTATTTGAATCGGTCTTTTCATTTGATATGCATGGTCTTCAAAATATTCATCAGCTCGGCGAAGCGGATATTGGCAATTATTTATTTTCAGCAAGTGCAGTCGGAAGCGATGCGCTATTACAGTTAGATAAAAAGCTAGAAAAAGAAATGGATCAACGCTTTAAACCGAGTGGGCGTAAACCGGAAATTAACGTGTCACTGCAAGAGATGAAGAAACTTGAAGAGAAGATGAAAGAGTGGCAAGGGAAAATCGGCACGTATGAAAAACAGGTGCAGCAGTTAAAAGAATGCGAAGAGAAGCTCGCTTCTGTTCGCGGGGAGAAAGAGAGTGCGGAAAAACGAAAGCAAGATTATGAAATATTAGCAGCGCTTGAGCCACTCGTTATTGAAAAGCGTGCGCATGAGAAAGTGTTAGAAAATGAAAAAGGGCAGTTTCCTGTAAACGGAACGGCGCGCTATGAAGCAATTAAGGCGAAGATGGAGCCGCTTAGGTTACAAGTTGATTCGCTCCACAAAAAAATAGAGACGGTGCAATCGGAAATTGACTCGATTCAAATAGATGAAGAGTTTTTACAAAAAGAAAGTTATGTAGAAGAACTTCGTATGCAGCATTTGTCGTATGAAAATGCACGCCAAGAAATGCGTGATATGACAGGAAGTATTGCGAATATAAAAGAAGAAATCGCAGAGCTAGAACAACAAATCGGTGCTACTTTTGAAAAAGAAACAGTCCTTTCGTTTGATATGAGTTTGGCAACGAAAGAATTAATTACGCAAACCGTACAAAAAGCGCGTGAATTAGAAACGAAAAAAGCACAGCTTGATGATCGTTTTAAAGTAGCGCAAGAGCAATTAGAAGAACAAGAAGAAAATATAAGACAGATTCAGAAACAAATGTTAGTGGATGAAGAGCGAAATACGTTAGTTGAGAAAGAGAAATCGTTCCAAGATGCGGCGTTTATCGGTATGGGCGCAGAGAGAATGAAGCGCAAGTATGAGGAAAAAGCAGGAGCAGCTATGCAAAAGAAAAAGCAGTGGCAAAGAGTTTGTCTTCTGTTACTTCTTATTAACACGCTTGTTTTATTCACGAGTTTATTTATTGATAACCGCCCGCTCTTATTTATTAGTGTTATTGTTTTTGTAGGGATTGTTCTTGCCCTTGTTTTATATAAAGATCCGTCAAGTGGATTACAAGAAGAGCTTCTTACTCTTCAGCAAAGTGCTGGCGGGAGACAAAGTGAAGAAGCGCTGTCTGTGCGCTATCAGTTAGAAAAAGATGAAGAGATTCGGAAGCTATTTGAGCGTGAGTCTTATAAATTGCAGCAAATGGAGCGAGCTTATGATAAAGTCGTTTCATCGTATGAGGAATGGGAGAGAGAAACGTTCCAGGCGGGAGAACAAGTAGATGCATATAAAACGCGCTATATGTTTCCTGAATTTTATACGTATACACACATATTGCCAGCGTTTGAGCGTATTGAAAAAATGCAGCAATTATATCGTGAATTAGATAAGCAAGGTACGCGAAAATCTTCATTATATGAAATGATTTCGCATTTTGAACAGAAACTAGAAACTGTTATCGGTAGTGCGGAGTATAGTAAGTTGTATGAGGCGCAAAGCCTTATGCAAAATGAGAAAGAGAAGAGACAAACTTGTAAGCAGCTGAAAGAGAAGCTAGCTGAATGGCAAGAAGAATATGAGTTCATGCAAGAGCAATTGAAACAACTGCTAGTAGAACGAAATGCATTATGGAATATTGCAGAGGCTACAGATGAAGAGATGTTTTTAGAAGAAGGTAAACTGGCGGAAAAACGTGAAGATGCTGAGAAACAAGTAGTGCGTTTATTACCGCAAATTGATCTGTTGGAACAGCGTTTAACGAGCTTGTCACTAGCTAAACATTATGAAGCTGACGGTTATGAAGAGAAATTAAAGAGAGAAATGACAGTCGTGCAAAACTGCCTGGCGCAAGAGAAAGAACTGACAGAGCGTATTGCGAAACATCGTATGGAAATTGCGAATTTAGAAGAAGGTAGTACGTATGGCGATTTAATGCATGAATGGGAAATGAAAAAAGCGCAAGTGCGTGAACAAGTGAAGAAGTGGGCTGCTTATGCGGCCGCAAAAACGGTGTTAACGAAAACGAAGCAATATTATCATGAAGTGCATCTGCCACGTATTTTACAAAAATCAGAAGAGTACTTTGTGTATTTAACGGGCGGACGCTATAGTAAAATCTTTTCACCGTCAGAGTCAGAGCCGTTCATAGTTGAGCGTAACGACGGTATGCGTTTTTACAGTCATGAACTAAGCCAAGCGACAGCGGAGCAGTTATATTTATCGTTGAGATTTGCACTTGCGAAAACATTTGAACACGATTATCCATTTATTATTGATGATAGTTTCGTGCACTTTGATGCGGTAAGGACGAATCGAACGATTGAACTAATAAAGGAAATTGCAAAGGATAGACAAGTCATATTCTTTACATGTCATGCGCATTTACTTGCGTATTTTACAGAAAAACAGATTATAAAATTAACACATATGCGTAAAGAAAATGAGTTGTAGTGTGCTATACTAAAAGTAACTGATTTGGTGGAGGAATTCGAATGAAAAAGAAAATTGCAGAGTATGAAGTTGGTGAACAAGTCGATGTTTTCTTGTTAATTAAAACAGCGACAAAAGGTCTAGCAAGTAATGGAAAGCCATTTTTAACAGTAATCTTACAAGATCCAAGTGGAGATATTGAAGCGAAGCTATGGGACGTATCACCAGAAGTTGAGAAACAATATGTAGCAGAAACAATCGTTAAAGTAGCTGGTGATATTTTAAATTACAAAGGCCGTATTCAATTACGCGTGAAACAAATCCGTGTTGCGAATGAAAATGAAGTAACAGACATCTCGGATTTCGTTGAAAAAGCACCAGTGAAAAAAGAAGATATGGTTGAGAAAATTACGCAATACATATTTGAAATGAGAAACCCGAACATACAGCGTCTAACAAGACATTTATTAAATAAGCATCAAAATGAATTTTTAGAATATCCAGCAGCGACAAAGAATCATCATGAGTTCGTATCTGGACTAGCTTATCACGTCGTATCGATGCTAGATTTAGCGAAAGCTATTTCAAATCTATACCCATCATTAGATAAAGACTTACTATATGCAGGCGTTATTTTACATGACCTTGGTAAAGTAATTGAACTATCTGGCCCAATTTCTACAACGTATACGTTAGAAGGAAACTTACTAGGCCACATTTCTATCATGGTGAACGAAATCGGTAAAGCAGCAGACGAATTGCAAATCGATGCAGAAGAAGTATTAATTCTTCAACACATCGTCCTTTCTCACCACGGAAAAGCAGAATGGGGTAGCCCAAAACCACCATTAGTAAAAGAAGCAGAAATTCTGCACTACATCGATAACTTAGATGCAAAAATGAACATGATGGACCGCGCATTAGGACGCACAAAACCAGGCGAATACACAGAGCGTGTCTTCGCACTTGATAATCGTTCGTTCTATAAACCTAAGTTTGAAACCTATCGTGACAAGTGAATTTAGCGTATTGTTAAAGTTACTTGCCCATAATTTGCCCACGAGATTTTAAAAACTCGTCATATTGGTTTACGGCAGTTTCCTCTATAGATTTTGTTATATGAAGATACACATTTGCAGTCATGTCTATAGAGGAATGCCCTAAACGTTCTGAAACATATTTAAGGTTTGCCCCACTTTGTAATAAGTGAACGGCATGTGTATGTCTAAATCCGTGTAAGGTAATGTACTTTAAATTTCCTTTCTTACAAGCTTGCTGTAAGAATTTTAGGGTTGCTGGGTGTAGCATACAAGAATTATCTTCATGTGTAAATACAAAATTATACTCTTTATAATATTTACCGTTCTTCAAAGTGTTTTTATTTTGCTCCATTTTCATTTTTCTTAAATGAGATATGGTAGAAGAATCTAAAGAGATAGTTCGTTTACTACTTCTATTTTTAGGTGGGCCGAATAAGATTTTTTCATTTCTCTTGGTAGTGATTAATGTTTTGGTGATGAATAATTTTTGTTCTTCAAAATCAATATCTTCCCATTGAAGGGCTAAGCATTCACCAATGCGGAGACCTGTGCGAGATAGAAACATGAATAAAGAAAAGTATTTAAAGCCTCCTTTCTCATTAAGGATGTAAGTTAAGAATTGGTGTAGTTCATCTATATCGTAGCATTTTATATCATCATTTTTTGAGGAAACACGAGTTGTTCTTACTTTAATTTTTGTAGTTGGGTTTTTTTCTAAAATCCCAAGTTCGTTAACAGCTGTATCTAACGCATGGTGCATTGTGACATTAATTGTTTCTACCGTTTTTTTACTGTACTTTTCTAATAGGTTATTTATAAATTTTTGATATTTAATTCTTGTTAAATCTTTTAACTTTAATTCTCCAAACACAGGTAAGATGTGAAGTCTAATGTTTTTTTCGTAGACCATGTAAGTTCTTGGAGCTACATTTCCTTTTTTGAAGACATTTAACCATTCGTAAAGGTATTCATTAAAAGTTATTTTACCGTCCTGTATATTGCTCCCATTTACTAATTTTTCTTCTATTTTAGCAGCAGCTAATTGAGCTTCTTTTTTTGTTTTAAATCCACCTTTGGAGGTTTCTTTGTATTTCCCCATTTCTTTATACCTGATCCGATATTCCCACTTATCATTACGTTTTCTAAAACTAGCCATTTTAATCACTCCATTCTATATATAATGAGAATGTTTGTTCTGTTTTTGTGTAAAAATATATAATAGATTTTAAATAAATCTATCCATTTGTTTAGGGATTCCATAATGCTGTAATAATTCTTGCTTTGTTTGTATGTAGTAATCATGATGACTTCCATCGATAAGAAATCTCGTTGCAAAATAGTTTGCTTCAGCTTCTATACGAATTTCAGAACAAAGAGACACCTTGGATAATTTAGGTGTATTTTCATCTGGATGAAATAAAGCATGACCTAATTCATGAAAACAAGTGAAGATTTGATTTTGATATGAAAGTCGTTCGTTAATATGTATAAAAGGGATACGAGACACTTTGTGGTAGTATCCGTAAATATCCCCTAAGGCTTCTGTGATAATGACTATACCTTTTGCTTCAGCGATAAGGAAAGGATCTCTGGTGTTATATCGTCTAAGTAGTTCGTCTATTTTTAAATTGATTTGTTGTTTTGAAACCAACTAGATCCACTCCAATCACTCTTCGTTTCTGTATTTTTTTGGTGTAAATTTCTTTTTAGCCATTTGTTTTCCTAATCTAAGAGAGTTTTCTAATGAGACAATTAATAATTGTTTAGTTTCCTCTGACATAGGTTCAGAGTCTTTAGAAAAAGCAAGAGCATCAGCTTTACTCATATCTTCTATTAACTCTTCTAACTTTTTTTGTATATCTTTTTCATCTTTCTCTGTAAGTTCCCAGTACTCTTTGTTAGTTCTACCTAGTAGGTAATCAACACTTACCTCAAAATAATCTGCTACCAATTGCAGCTTATCAACAGCAGGTTTTTGTGTCTTCCACTTATATAGAGAATTTTCCCCCATGTTTAGTTGTTTTGCTAAATCAGATAACGATATTCCTTTTTTATCCGCAAGACTTTTAATTATGTTGAATGTAGACATTTGATCCACCCTTAATAAAGCTAAGAACATTTATTATCTGAATGGATAGAAAATCATTGACTTTTATCCGTTTGGATATTAAACTATGTTCATAAGCTAATTATTTAGCCGCAAAACCATTACAAATTAAACCTCTATAGCACGTCCCTCAACGTTTAAAAGGTAATTTAATTTGGTTTATTTAGCTATGTCTTAATTTTATCTAATCGGATAGAAATAGTCAATAGAAAGCTAAAAAATTAGCTAAATGTATAGAAGGAGGTGTGGATATGGATAAAAGGTTTGGTAAGAAAGTGAAAATGTGGCTATTTGTTAATGGGATGAAGCAAGGAGAATTAGCAAAAATGCTTAACGTTTCTGGTCCATATCTCTCTGATATTTTACACGGTAAAAGAGAAGGTAAAAAAGTGAAAGAAAAAATAAATCGAATATTGGAAAGTGGGGAGATCTAGTAATGACGGCAACAGTGCAAGTCATTATCGATGATAACTACTTGCAAAAAGAAGTTTCTCGTCAAGTTAATGAACGTTTAGCTGATATGGGAATTGGTACTTGGTGGGATATGAAAAGACTTCAATATGAAACAAGTAGAAGTTATGACTGGTTAATGGAATATGTTGTTTGTGATCCTAGAGTACAGATCTTTGCTAAACAAAAAAATAATCGTTGGTTATTTAAAGCGAAGGAAATGAAAGAATTTCTTAATAAGTATTTTGATGAATTATAAGGAGGTTAGTATTAATGAAAAATGGTAAAAGGCCAGAAAAAAAAGAAAAAATGCATATTAAATTATACAATCTAAATCCTGATAATTGGTTGATTTTTAAAAAAGTAAATCATGAATTGCATTTGGTACATCGTAATATGAATAAAACTAAAATTATTCCGAGTTTGTAGAGGGGGGAAGTAACATGAATCAATTAACAGTAGCAAACGAACAAGCACTAGTATTTGAAAACAACGGAAAAGTTGTTACAGATAGCTTGAAGATTGCGGAAGTATTCAATAAACGTCATGACAATGTTATGGCTGATATCAGAACTCAAATGGAGTATGCAGGTTATGAATTTTCACTCCTAAATTTTAAGGAGCGAACTTATGAAAATAGAGGGCGTCGTTATCCTAAAATCGATCTGACAGAAGAAGCTTTTACATTAGTTGTAATGAGTTATAACACAAAAGAAGCTGTTCAAATGAAAATCAAGTTTATTGAAGAGTTTAAACGAATGAAGCAACATATACAAAATCAACAAAAAATACCTACAGATCCAATGGGAGTTTTAAAGTTAACGTTTCAAGCTTTAGAAGGACATACCCAGGAAATTCAGGAGATTAAATCCGATGTGAAGGATTTACGAGAAAACGCCCCTTTATATGCTATCGAATGTGATGAGGTATCAAAGGTTGTAAGAAAATTAGGTGTTCTTCTATTAGGTGGTAAGGAATCTAATGCTTATCGGGATGTTAGCCTTAGAAAAAAAGTATATAGCGATATTTATAGTCAATTACATAGAGAGTTTGGGATTAGTAGTTATAAAGCTATTAAACGTCATCATTTAGATAGAGCGATTCAAATCATTAATGAAGAATATTCACTTCCAATCATTTTAGAAGAAGAAATTACAGCTACAAATGCACAAATAAATATGGCGGAAGTTCAGTAGGAGGAGCAAGCATGCAACAAAAGATTTTAGTGATTACTAGTAATTTCGCAGGTTTTCCAGGTATCAGTGAGTTTCACACAAAAGAAGCTGCAAAAGAAGAAGTTAAAAAGTTGATTCAAAAAGGTGTAAGTCCAAAATCAATTCGTGTAACGCAAGAAATACCTATGAACATTGATATTCAAGTAGATGTTGAATTTTAAGAAGGAAGGATTAGGTGAGAGAAATAATGGAAGTCATGATTGATTTAAATACATTTGCTGATGGAGCACTTGCTGAAAGATTTCATCAAGAGTTTGAGCGCGTAATGGAAAATATGGCAGATTTAAATACTGATCCTAAAAAAGCAAGAAAGATTGTTTTAACCCTTTCGTTTGCTGGTGATAAAAAGCGTGATGTGTGGAATTGTCAAGTTCAAGCCACTTCGAAACTAGCGCCAACAGAAGCGGTAGAATCTAAGATTCTATTAGATATGGATCAAAACGGAAATTTAGTTGGTCAAGAGTTAGCTTCCGGGATCCAGGGACAGTTTTATATGGATCTGCAGGGTGATGTGAAAACAGATGTTGGACAACCTGTAGAAGAAGTAGAAGAAAAGGGACAAAATCAGGGTGCTGATAAACAAACAGTAGTAATCGATTATATGAAAAGTAAATCTAATTAAGAAAAGGGGAAATAAAAATGACTATGACAAGAGAAGCAATTGAAAAGGTATTAGAGATTGGAACGATTGAAACACATAAAATCGGGGAACAAACTTATTCAACACAAAGATTACATCTTGTGCAAGAACCGACACCAGCAGAGATTACTGTTCGTAGTTTATCTGGTTTAGTAGGTTACGTGAAATCAGAATTTGACACAACAGGAGCTGTAATGATTCATATTGTAAACCCAACAACGGTAAGATGCTTTACTGCGGTTAATGGAGATAAGGCTAGAAGTACTTATATCGAAGCACAAGCATCCATTCCACGTTTTAATTTTGGAAGCTTTTATGACAGAGAAGAATTTAATATTGCATTGCAATCAGGTTTTGTACAAAACAATCATCGAGACATTGTTTTACAGGTAGTAGGTACGGTTGTAGAAAATGATGTTAAGGAAATTGGAGATGATGGTGTATCGCAAGCTGTAACAGTTAAAACAGGAGTTGCGAGTAGAGGGAATGCAAAAGTACCTAATCCAGTGCAATTAAGCCCGTATAGAACATTTGTTGAAGTGGAACAACCAGAAAGTAAGTTTGTGTTCAGAATGCGTGAAGGTGCACGTTGTGGTTTGTTTGAAGCTGATGGTGGGGCTTGGAAGTTAGAAGCGATGAATAACATTAAAGAGTATTTAAACGAAGCGTTGGCGCAAGAAATTGAGTCTAAAAAGGTGTTTGTTTTAGCCTAATGGATATTACAACGGTAGAAAGTACAACGAATGTCTGTATCTTTGGATTAGGGATTGTGATACTTGCGTATGGAGTTTATAAAGGTGGTATTTTCATTGAACAAAAGTTTGATGAAAGTGATCGCTTAGAAAGGGAGGCTTTAGATAATGGGAATAGAAAGCCGAGTTCTTTCGGAACATCTAGAAAAGGCTTTGGAATTAGAAGAGGAGCGTAGAGAGTGTATACAAAATCTGCATCTGTTATATAAACAAATGAACCAAGCAAATAAGGAAAGGAATAAAACTTTGTATCTTGAATTGCATAACGCTTATCAGAAGCAAAGTATAAGAGATTTAGAGATATCAAAGCAGTTATCAGCTATGTTTTTTAAGAAACAGAAAAGTGATCGTGAAGCAGAAAGAGCAGAGGTTTTTCGTGTAGCAGATCGTCTTGAAAAGGTTGGTGGCAGAAAAGAAGTAGTTGAAAGAATTCGCAAGAATGCATAAGAGAAGAACCCGCTGCAACGGGTCCTAAAGAAAAAATAATAATACGTATTATAACAATTAATTGATGTTTTGGAAATAGGAGAGGTAGGAAATATGGGTATTTTTCGAGTGAAAAAGGATACAAATTATTCGGTTATACACAATACGCCTTTGCGCGATGAAAATTTAAGTTGGAGGGCAAAGGGGTTATTGGCTTACATGCTTTCTTTACCGGATGATTGGACATTTCATGCTACTGAATTAAGTCAACATGCCAAGGATAGCGAGAAAACAACAACAAGTACCCTAAAAGAGTTGAAAAAGGCAGGGTATTTGAAGAGATATCCAATCCAAAATTCAGAAACAGGGAAAATTTCACATTGGGAAACCATTGTTTATGAGTTACCAACCATAGATACCAAAAACCATAGGGTGGATAAACCACCTAGTGGTGAAACCACTGAGTGGAAAAGCCACCCTATGGATGAACCACATGATGGTGAAACCACCGAGTGGACGAACCACCCTATGGAAAAATGCCGACTACTAAATACTAATTCTTTACTAAGTACTAATAATATACAAAATACTAATTATTATCATGATGATAATAAAGAATCGAAATCACATGTATTAGTCGATGAAGAATTTAAGGTCAGTTATAACTTTTTAAAAAATGAAGGCATTCCATTAAGTGAAATTGCCATTACGGAATTAGGAGAGTTTTGTGATTCATTTGGTAGCGAATTAATTAAACATGCTGCTCACAAAGCCATTGATGAAAATAAACCAAAATGGAATTATATTAAGGCTATTTTGAAAAGCTGGGAAAAACAAAAAGTAAAAACACTAGATGATGTTGCGGCATTAGATAGACGCTTTGAAATGAGTAAGAACAAGCGATTGAATAGTTCGGGACCAGGTCGTTCAAATAGAAAAGAAATTGTTCCAGATTGGTTACGTGAAGATGTTGAGCCAACTAAAAAAGAAATTGAAAAGCAAAACTCGCAATCTATTGATGAAGAGCGTGAGAGATTGCAAGAAGTGCTAAACAAATATAAATCATAGGAGCGATTTACATGTTAAATCCATTTGAAGATGTAATTGGAGAAGAGTGTTATAAGTGCGAAAATCCTTTTCCTGAGTCTGATATGAGTAAAATATATATTTCTGGTTTGGAAAGGGCTTTATGCAAGCGGTGTAGAGAGCAGCTTGAACAGAAAGTAAAAGTGTTAGATTTTCGTGTCATTCATGACGTACTAAAGGAATTAATAACAGGATTCGGCCGCGAGAAAGTCCGTCAATTCGATTTAGTAACTGCAAAAAGATACATGATTGACAACGAAGTAGCTCTAACGATTGAAAAACGAGGAGGCAAGTTCAATCAAGAACCTTTAGGCGAATTTGTTTTCTTATCTACCGAAGAGTTAATTACAATCATCGAATTTTTAATGAGAAAAATGAATCCTACCTTATGGATGAATGCTGTGATAGGGAATGTGTTAGATCAACAAATGATTATTACGCTTTCACCGATAGAAGGTGAATCAAATGACTGAACAAATCACAATAGATCATGATTTTATTTACGAGCCACTCATAGATACATACAGGGTGGATATTGTTACAGAATCAGGATTTAAATTAGAATTTTGTGAAGCTGAAACGAAAGAAGAAGCGGCGTTAAAAACTCGTGAAAAATATCGTAAGAATTATAGTTTTAAGATTCGTAGTATTGAAGTTTCGAATAGATCGTTAAAAGAAATTCAAGAACTTAACTAACAATTGAATAGGAGAAGATACTCATGCAGAATCCATATGATTATTATATAACTCCAGAAGAATATGAGGCGGCTGCAAAGAATGGAATTAGTAATGAATTACTGACACGTAGGATTAGAAATTTGGGATGGGACAAAGAAATTGCAATGACAAAACCATCAAGATATAACGCAAATAGATGGAAAAACATTAAAGAAATAGCTTTGAAAAATGGTATCTCTCATTCAACTTATACAGCAAGAATAAAAAAAGGTTGGGGATTGATGCAATCAGTAAGCCACCTATAGATAAGTATCAAGCATTAAAATTGGCGGAACAAGCCAATTCAAAATGTAAAAACAAAGTGTTAACTGATGGACAAGCGGAACAAGCTGAATTAAATGGTATTAGTTATAGTACGGCACGTGACAGAGTTAAACGTTTGAAGTGGACTGTAGAAGAAGCCATAACAACTCCAGTGTTAACACGATCAGAATGTGGAAAGAAGGCAAAAGAAGCTTCACTTTGGTCAAAGTTGGTTATTCCATCAAGAGAAGAAATGATGCAGCGCAGGAAGTTAACTTATATAGCTGATTAGTTTGGATTCATAAATCTTTAATTAAGGAGAGATAGAAAATGGATTTACAGATTGATGAAAAGAAAGTAACTGCTGGTCAATGGGTTGTATGCGAATTGAAGGATACCAAAGTTATTGCACAAGTGAAACGAGTGATTAAAGATACATTTAACAACAAAGTAGAGTTATGGGGAACATGGGGATGTGAAGGAGCGATACATGGTGATTGGGGCTACAATCATGCAAATAAATGTAGATACGCAACAGTAGAAGAGATCAACAAAGAAAGTTTAAGACGTGTATTTGCTCAAAAGGGACGGGGGCCGAATGAGTATCGTTCTGGTGATGTGGTAACTGATGATGTGTATGCATCTCGTGTTTTACACGTAATAGCCGATAGAGCGACTGTACAAATCATGAACTCGCATCAAATATATGGGGTTGCGATAGAAAATTTAGAAATTCTATTCTTTGCTGAAGATATGGCTGGTTAAATCATGGGATTTGTAGTTTCAATATTATGTGTATTGGTGGTTATGATTGTCTTCAGATTGGTAGATAAGGTTAACAAAAGAAAGCGTTCAGATAAATAAGTTTCAAGAGTAGGAGAGAAATTACATGAAAAATCGATTTATTGATTTAACGGAACTATTCCAAATGCAAAGGGTTTTAGATAAGGATATCATAGCAAAACATAAAGAAAATTATGTTCGCTATGACATGCTGTATAACAAGGTTTATGCGCTAAAAAATGAAGTGAATGAAGCTTGGAATGCAACAAATTCTTTTAAAATGTGGTCCACAAAATTTGAGCAACCTAACGATACATTTTTAGAAGAAATGGTTGATATTTTACATTTTTGGTTGTCGGTTGCTATGGACTTTAAAATCAAAAATCTGCTTCGAACAATTTATATTACAGAAACTAAAATAAACGGTTTTAATAAAGCGTTCTTCCATATGGACAAGAACGTAAATCATCTTATTGGAAAAGCCGAATACAAGGACTCTATTGGTGCAAAAAGACCTTTAATAATGATGATGGATTCATTCTATAAAATTATTGAATTTGCAGGTTTTACATGGGATGACGTTGTGAGAGCGTATAAAGAAAAAAATCAAGAAAACTTTAATCGTCTTGTTGGTGGTTATTAACCCAATTTGAATTTTATACAAAAAAAGATGAATCAGCAATTGTTCTAGCTAATTCACTAGTTCTATCAATTCAAGTAATTTTCTTTTTATATGTAGTTATATCAAAGTTCTAAGAGACGAGTTAAAAAGATTCCAACAAGAATACAAAGAAAAATTAATATAGAGAGAATAAGGTTTTATTAGGTTAATGCTACAACAGCAAGAGTTAACCCCCAAGTATTTAATGAATCAGAATAAGGTCCTACATGAACAGTCAGTGTACTTGTTATACCTGAAGGTGTAGTAAAAATGGCGGGTGCTGATACAGAGGTATATCCTGCAGTGTATCCTAAAGAAGTGCCTGAGCCAATTAGGGCATTATTATTAAGATACATAGTGATACCTGCGAAATTGCCTCCGGGTTGAATCATTACTTGCACTTCATAGATTGCTAAATAGGTTCTTCCGCCTTCTAGCAAAACAGTTGTTGGTGGTGTGAATGAGATTGCCGTGCCATTAGAATGTACCACGGTATCTAGTGGAATTGCAGAATTTACAGAAACGATTGTTGGAGTAGTCTGAACAACGTTTAAACTGTTAGCTGTGGGAGATGGACAAGAGCAAGGACACGGTTTGTGAATTTTTGAGTTCTTCTTATGTTGATCATTCACAAAGAATCAAACTCCTTTTTGTGTATCTATTTTATTTTTAATGCATTTGTAAAGATAAACTGAATTGTGTTGGTGAGTCAGTTCTTAAAAATATTTGATATATGAGGGATCTCAAATTGCATTCAATACATATATATGAATGTTTTTTGAGAGCAGTACTGTAAATTAAAAACACAATAAAAGAGTGATTTTATACAGAAAAATAAAAGAACCCGCTGATGCTAAACGGATTCTTTTGTAACAGGAACACAAGGAACACCAGGAGGCTGGTCCAGAGCAATCTAGGTATTCACTTGGATGATGTTACTATATGTAAATGGGATAAAACGGTTCATGGAAATTAAACAAAATTCTTATTTAACAACAAATAAAAGGCGCATGTTATATGCACCCTTAGTACGGTAGATGAATGTCTTATGAGATGTAGAAATCTAAAAGATCGTAATCAGATTTTTACGAGTAAATTTTTAATATAGTATGCCTTACTTGGAATTATGGAGCCTGTCATCAAAGAATAAAGGTAAGTAGGAATTTTAATTTTGGAAAAGGAGCTAAAAAATTATGAAAGAACAAATTTAAAAAATTTTTACTTATCATCCACCGAAAGAGGGACAAACAGAGAAGTTTGTAGATATTAGAAATGAAGCTTTGCAATTCGCAAATTTGATAGATGGATCATACCCGAATAGTCGTGAAAAATCATTAGCTTTAACAAAACTTGAAGAAGCTGTTTTTTTGGCTAATGCAAACATTGCAAGAAATTAATTTTTAACAAAATCCTTATTTAGGTACAAAAAAGAGCACAATATATGTGCTCTTGAACAAGAAAGGTAGATTTCTATGAGTGGATGCCTCCATACAATAATATATGCTTGTCCAGTTAAAAGGTGAAAAGTTTTAATAAAATTTTTATTTGAACATTACAGAAAGCCTTTTGAGAAAAGCGCTCTGAAGGTGAATGTACTGTAACGACTATTCAGATTAGTATATGTATGTTTTTGAACGTATGTGCAGTTTTATATAGGGTCTTTATAGTGCATTTAAATGCTAAAAGAGCGCTCCTTATACCTAATTATAACGAAAGTGACGAACTCACATTATACAGAAAGGCACTATTATTGTATGTCAAAGTATAAGGTTAGTGAATGAATTTAGATAAAATTTTTATTTGAAAGTAAATAAAAAAAGAGCACACATATTGAAGTGACCCCTAAAAGTTAGACACGGTTATTTCATTAGGCAGCTTGATAAAAG
>NZ_JBMDKC010000139.1:0-11449 GCF_057809515.1 Bacillus sp. FG16 | reverse complement strand
ATTTGGATTAACGGCACAAAAAAAGATTCCGGTAAGAATCCTTACTTTTTGTTTAATTTATCATTTTTTTGCACCAGAACCGTTTCACCTTACCTTGTCCGTTTGAATTGTTTTAAATATTTATACTGCATAGACTTCAATTAACAATATAATTCTATCTCTCTATCAAATTTAAGGTTTCACTTCGAAGTGTACTATTATCTTTAAATATTCCTTTATATGACGAAGTTATAGTCATTGAACCAGGTTTTTTCACACCTCTCATTGTCATACACATATGCTCAGCTTCAATTACTACAATTACACCTTTTGGCTCTAAAGTTTCAAAAATTACATTTGCTAATTCATTGGTTATTCTTTCCTGCAACTGTGGTCTTTTGCATATGGTTTCTAAAGCTCTAGCTAACTTGCTTAACCCAGTTACCTTTCCATTATTAGGAATATAACCTATGTGGGCACTTCCAAAAAAAGGTACCAAATGATGTTCACACATAGAATAGAACGGAATTTCTTTGACTAATACCAATTCTTCATGATTTTCATTAAATATTTTTAACAAGTGTTCAGAAGGGTTTTGACCTAAACCTTGAAAAACTTCCTTATACATTTTTGCTACCCGCTTTGGGGTTTCCAAAATACCTTCCCTATTAATATCTTCTCCAATTGCTTCAAGAATCATTTTTACTGCTACTTCAATTTTGTCAGTATCTATTTCTACACTTTGGATTGTTTTTAAGCTCATATATTATCTCCACCTTATTAATTTATTCATAACATGCTCTTATTTATACGCCTCGTTTATTTCCCCATACTAACGCGTGAAGTTGAGGTAATACTTTTGCATCATTCATTTCTTTACACTGTACAGCTTTTTCAATCAACCGTTCATATTTCTGTAATAAGTTTTTAATAAGCGCTGCATCATCCATCGTTTTCGTATCATCGTTACCAACTTGTAAAAAAAATGGTACATGCGGATATCGCTTGTGTACCTTTACTGCATATTCAAAATCGTAATCTTCAAATACAACTACTTTTAAACTAAAATCTTTTCTTTCTAATTTACGAATAACAGAATCTAGCATTATAAAATCTGTTTTCATCTTTGAACTTGGTGGTTTAGGCGAAATTGTCACTTCTTCAATTTGAAGTAACCATTCTTGCCACTTACTCCCTTGCGTCTCAATCGCTGTACGAATTCCATTCTCTTTTAATACATTAAGAAGAAACTGAATATTTTTCAGCAAAACAGGATTCCCACCTGAAATTGTAACGTGAGAAAAATTTTCTCCACCAATTTCAACAAGTTCATTCCAAATTTCTTCTGGAGCCATTTGTCTAACTTGTTGTTTTGCTGAGCCATCCCATGTAAAGGCTGAATCGCACCAAGAGCAGCTATAGTCACAACCTGCTGTGCGAATGAACATCGTTTTTTGTCCGATAACCATTCCTTCTCCTTGAATGGTTGGGCCAAATATCTCCAACACAGGAATCTTACTCATCAAGTATCCACTCCCGTCTTACTTCTGCATAACTCGTTGGTGTTTCAAAGAGACGTACGAATTCGACACGAGCTCCTTTATATTCTTCTGCTCGATACCCTTTTGTTAATGCTTCTGCCATCTTTTCATAAATCCAGACAACCATATTTTCCGCAGTCGTATTCATCACTGGTAATGTCTCATTTAAATAGCGATGATCTAAATAAATTTCGATTTCATTTTTCCAAATTTCTTTTATATCTCCAAAGTCAATTGCAATTCCAATATCATTTACATATCCACTAATCCCAAATACAACTTTATATGTATGACCATGTAAATTTTTGCATTTTCCTTCATAACAGTGCAAATGGTGTGCTGCATCAAATGTGAATTCCTTGCTGACCATTACTCTTTTATTATGGTATTTTAATTGCTCAAGCTGAATATCCTTGTCCATTTTTTGCAAATTTTCTACAATGCGAAACCCGAAAAAGTTTTCCATTATTTATTCCCCCCTTTGCGTTCTTGTCGATACGTATCTAACCCTGCTTTACGAAGTTGACATGCTGGACATTCACCGCAACCATCACCTATGATTCCGTTATAACATGTTAATGTTTTTTCTCTAATAAACTCGAATGCGCCAAGTTCATCAGATAATTTCCATGTGTCTGCTTTATCGATCCACATAAGTGGTGTATGAATGACAAATGGATAATCCATAGATAAATTTAATGTAACATTTAACGATTTCACAAACACGTCACGGCAATCTGGATAACCACTAAAATCAGTTTCACATACACCCGTTACAATATGACGAGCTCCAACTTGTTTTGCTAATACAGCAGCAAATGATAAGAATAGTAAATTCCGCCCATCTACAAATGTCGATGGTAATTCACCTTCTTCGTGTGTAATCTCCATATCTATTCTTGTTAACGCACTTGGAGCTAGCTGATTTAGTAGGCTCATATCTATCACTGTATGTTTAATGCCAAGCTCGTTCGCAATTTCCGCTGCACAATCAATTTCTAACTTATGACGTTGTTTGTAGTTAAATGTTACAGCTTCCACCTCCGCAAACTGTTGCATTGCCCAAAATAAACATGTTGTGCTATCTTGTCCACCACTAAAAACAACTATTGCTTTATCATTAGAGTACATTTTATTCTCCCCTTAACTACTTGCACTGTTATAATATCTTAAGGCAAACTTCCAAAAATAAATTGAAATAATAAAAAATCCAATAGAATAACCTATTAACATGAATACATCGTTTAGTTCTAATCGATTAATTAAAGCATAAGTTGGAATATTACTAACAATAACAATAGGAAAAATAAATAAAAAAACAAATCGACTTATTCCTTTATATAAGGAAGATGGGTATCTAAGTAATGTCATAGTACCAAGAAATAACTCATGCATACCTTCAACTTTGGTTAACCATATAGATAAAGTCATTAAAATAAACCACATAGAATACGAGAGTATAATCCCTAAAAACAATAGACCCAAGAAAGAAAATCCATTTACAATACTAACACTCTCTCCCTTTTGTAATAATGCATAACTAATTAACAGTATGGCTGGTAAACAGTTCCCTAAATTCCCTAAATCAAGCTTTCTTAATGAAACTAGAAATTGACTATTAATAGGTTTAAACAATATCTGATCTAAACTCCCTTGGTTAACTAAACTCGGTATATATGGTAGATTATTAATAAAAAGAGTAAACATCAAAGATTTTATCAACTCACTTGTTCCAATTAACAAATAAATATCATTTGTATTCCAACCATTAATATTACCAAAACTATCAAATATACTATTAAAGAATACTAATGTAACAATGAACCAAACAACGCTATCTACTATATTTAAAAAAAAGTTAACTCTATACATCATAATATTACTTAAATTAATTTTAAGAATTGCTTTTAACATTTTTAAATATCTAATCATTTTTATGCACCAACAGATTCATATTTATTTAACCCCTTCTTCCAAAGTACTCTAATAAGGACATAGAAAACTAAAGACCATATCACTTGTGAAATTAATCCATTTACAATTTCAGCGCTACTTAAATTTCCTAAATATACATTTACCGGAAAGTGAATTAAGTATGAAAAAGGTAAAAACTGAGTTATTGTATTTAACGGAGCTGGTAAAAATTCAAGTGGAATAAGCGATCCAGATAATAATTCTAATACTATATCTACAGTAAAGAAAAAGGATGATATCTCTACAAAGTAAAATGAGAAGAGTGATATCAAATAATAAATCATATAATATAGTATTAATGCTCCTACTATTGAAAGAATGAACAGGAAAGTATATTTTAAGGTTGGCAAAAGGAAATAATCCCTGTTCAGGAATATTATCGGTATTATCGGTATCACTGACATCACTAAATGAATAATTTTGTTACCTAAATTATGACTAAACCAATATCCAAAATATGAAAATGGTTTTATAAGATATTTTGATAATTCACCGGATTGTATTTCATCATTTATCGACCAGTGCATTTCAGGAATTAGCAAAAGTTCAATTAACTTAGCAATTATTACATAAGTAATCATCATTTCAAGAGTATAACCTTGAATATTGCTTTGTGTTTCAAAGAGAGAATGCCACAATAGTATTAAAGCCACAAGCGGTATTAAACCAAAAATCATATATAATACAACATTCATGCGATACTGAAAAACCGCTTGAAATGAAAGCATCATTGGTTTTAAATACTTCTTCATACTGTTATTTTCACTCCAGTCGATTCCATTGAATAAATATCTTCAATGAGGTCTTGTGATGACATTTCAGTCAAATTGTAGTCAATAACATTGAATTCTTTTAATATGCTAGATATGGTCTCGTTCACTAACTTTTCTTGCACTTTTATTGTTACACTAAATTTATCCGATTCTTTAACTTCTCCATATTTCTTAAGATCTTGAGAATCTATTTCATTTTCAAAGCTAAGATATATATATTTATAACTCTGAATTTCTTCTTTTATTTTTTTGAAATTGTTATTAAAAACAACTTCTCCATTCTTCAATATTATTAATTCTTCACATAACTCATATATATCTGGGAAATAATGACTGGTTATTACAACTGTTGTATTTCTTTCTTTACAATATTTTTTGAGAAAATTCCTAATATTCTTCTGAGCGAGAAAATCCAATCCAATAGTCGGTTCATCTAAAAATAATATCTTAGGTGAGTGTAAGATTGATGCGATTAACTCACATTTCATTCTCTCTCCTAACGATAGATTCCTTACTGGCGATTTAAGAATTTCTAATACCCCAAGATTTTTAGCTAATTCATCTACATTCTTTTTAAACTCTGTATCAGACAGTTCATATATTTCTTTATGTAATAAAAATGTTTCGTAAGGGGAAAGATCCCACCATAGCTGATTTTTTTGTCCTAAAACAACACCAATAGACTTTAAAAAAGCTTTCTTCTTATCGTGTGGGTTAAATCCATTTACCAAGATTGTCCCCGAAGTAGGTTTAATTAACCCAACCATGGCTTTCATTAAGGTAGACTTACCAGCACCATTCGCGCCAATAAGCCCTATTATTTTACCTTCTTTTACTTTAAATGACACATCACTTAAAGCAGTAACCTTGACTTTTTCTCTTTTAAATAAACTTTTGAAAGAGTTTATTAATCCTTCTTCAATTTTTACTCTTTCAAAAGTTTTTGATACATTTTCAATTTCAATGATATTCATCTTCTCTCTCCTTTTTACTACTTACTTACCACTCTAAAAACTTCTGCAAATTGCACTCCTGCCTGCATACCCCTATAGGAATTTAGCCCCAAAACTCCATCAACCAAATTTAATGTTTTAAGTTGGGATTCATATTTTTTAATTGATGCTTTTTTCAGTTCAATAAACCTGGTAATATCTTTTACAACCTGATAGTTTTTCATGGGAGTCCATACTTCATACTGTAAACACATCGGAGCACAATTCTCTTTTAAGAACCCTGATTGACACAGAAATATTGCTTCTGATACAACTTCATTTACTATTCGATGATCTCTATCACTTTCCATATCATGGGGGAAATAAATAAAATTAGGCTTATATTTTGAGATTTCATAAATAATTTCTTCTACAAAATCTAAAGAATACACAAGTGATCTGTCTGGTTTCTTTAAAAATTTAACATTTTCTTTTTCTATCCCTAATGTATTACAAGCATTTATACACTCGTTCTCTCTATTTAAAATAATTTCATTTAAATTCCCTCCCCCCCCAGATAAATCTCCTTTTGTAATTATTATTACTTTTACATGTTCACCCTTACTAATAGCTTGAGCAATTGTTCCACCACAGCCAATGACTTCATCGTCATGGTGTGGCGCTATAACTAAATGTTTTTTTACAATATCCTTCACTCAGCATCACCTTTATTGAATAGGTAAATTATTTACCTATTATTTAAATTATTTACTCTGGAGTAAACTAACTGGATACATTTTATTTCCACTAGAAAAATATACTTTTTTAAGAGCGTCTATTTACATTGTATATCATTAAAAATTCACCCTTGCTGCCTACACTCGTACACCATAAATTCACTATTCCTTCCAAAAGGATTTTTATTGTAATCACCATAAAAATTTTTTATATTGAATCCTTCTATTTCTAAGAGATACTGCATTTCGGATGGTAAAGTATATTTTGCAAGAAATCTAAATTTTTTTTCACTTAAAAAATTATCTGCTATGTCATAAACCTCAAAATAACAAGTGGTTTCAACTATTTGGTTATAATGATCTGCTTTTACGACATCCCATGATTTAATTTTATATTTTTTAAAATTCTTTCCTTTAATAGGACTATTTCCTCCATCACTCCCTCTCTTAGAATAAGGAAGAATAGTTGGAGGTGTAATAATATCGAAAACAAAAATCCCGCCTTCTTTTAATAGTAATTTAATGTTCCTAAGAGCTAATTTTTGTTGTGACGATGTAAGCAAATATTCAAATACACCACCAGACATAAATATAAAATCAAATTTTCTTTCAGACTTAAAATCTGTAGCAGAAGAAACCTTAAATTCTATTTTATCCTTAATATTTGGCATCTCCTCTAACTTCTTACTGGCTTTTTCAATCATTCCTGCTGATATATCAACACTAGTTACATTCGCGCCTTTTTCAGCAAGAATAAAAGATAATCTACCAGTACCGCACCCCAAATCTAACACTTCATCATTTGGTTTTACTAAACCACTGTAAAAATCAAAAATACCATCAGGTTCTGGGATGATAATGTCATATAATTCAGAAATTTCGTCGTATTGTTGCTGCATTGTTTTCCTCCTTAATTCATTTCTTTTTTATATCCCCTATAAAAGGCAAGCTGCCAAAATATGAGATAGAAAGCAGTTAAATAACCGTATTTTTTTTTGATATACTTATATGAGTTAATAATGGACTTCATTTTATTTTTAGGTTCATAATAACCATCTTTTTTGTGTATAACCCCACGTGCATGACCTACACCATAATTAAATGAACTTTTCAAATCTTGCTTAATGCTTAACTCTGGATGAATAATTCTTGCTTTATCATCATATAAAATCTTAAGATTTGCAGATTTAACTCTAATATCAAAATCATAATCCTCTGTCCAAGATAAATTCTCATCAAAATAATATCCATTTACCTTCGCTAAGATTGCTTTATTAAATGCCAATGGAGGTGAATATGCATTTTTTTTGCAAGTATGTATATGTCTTGCGCGTGCAATGATTTTTCCAATTTTACTGTTAAAGGAAAACATTACCCTTCCTTTAGCCAAAGGTCCTACATCTAATAATTTGAATAACTTATTGATGGTACCGGGCATAAAAACACAATCTGAATCCATAATTAACACATTATCTTTACTAGAAATTTCAATTCCATAATTATAAGCTTTTGCTAAATTAGGTGTAGGTAATTCCCCAATTAATGCATTGCTAGAATAAGCGATTTTTTTTACTTCTTCTGTTGCACCATTTAAGACAACGACAACCTCTACATTTTCATCAATACTTTTTAAACACTTTTCCAATCTAACATCATTATAAGCTGGTATTACTATTGATAGATTCAACATATCTACTCACCTTATTTAAACAATTATCCATACTACTCAAAACTTCATCTAAACAATAAAATTCCCCTGAATCCTTTAACTCGACTAATTTATCTTTATTATTTCTATATGTTTCTATATCTGGGGTTAAAAGAAAAGTAATTCCTAGATCCATACAAATATCTTTAATTACAGGAGCCATTGAATATTTTTTTACCGGTATACCATATTGTACTACTACATCGTATGAATTTGATTCTAGGTAGCCCCTAATTCTTTGTATCAATTTATCCCTATATTCTTTCATTAATTCTTCATAAATTACTGGATCCTCAATGTCATCCATCCAATCGTACGCACAAAAAGTAGGATTCATTTGGTATTCATATGGTATAATTCCCGCATTTGATAGAATAATTGGATGAACCATTGGGTATTTATTTGTAACTTCTCTAATTTTTTTACCAATATATGAAAAATCATATGGTTTAGCCCAAGAACAAACTTGTAAAAAAGCAATTCTTTTCCCTTGAGGCTTTTCGTAATATTCCCCACAAAAATATTTCTGCCATGTATTGAACTCTTCGTGATGAATATACTTTGAGCAAGCTCCTCGTTTAAAAACTGTTTCCTCTTTTATTAAATCTAATAGTATATATTCTGGATAGTTAGGATAACCTTTTTTATTAAGTACCGAATCCTTTACCCTTTCATCCTGTAGATTAGAATAATTTCTATTTCTCAAAATCTCTCCTCCTTTATTTAAGAATTAAAAATGAACCTAATAAAAGGGCATCCATCTCTGATCCATAAAATGACCTAATGGCATCACTTGGGTTACATATAATTGGTTCTTTTCCTACATTAAACGATGTATTCATAACTGCTGGAATTCCTGTTTTCTGGTAAAAGTTATAGATTGTTTCATAATAATCAGAATTCATACCCTTTGTAACTACTTGAGCCCTTGTTGACCCATCAACATGAACTATCGCTGGAACTAAATGATGTACCTCTTTTTTAACAGTAGAATTTAACAGCATATAAGGGTTATTTATTTTTTCTTCTAATACTGCAGAAGCGTTTTCATCTATGATGCTAGGAGCCAATGGTCTCCATTGCTCTCTTTTCTTAATAGTATTTACTTTATTTAACATATCCCTATTCTGAGGGTTAGCTATTATACTTCTATTTCCTAAAGCTCTAGGACCAAATTCCATCTTTCCAGAAAATCTTCCTATTATCTTATTTTGAATTAATAACTCGGAGCATTTATCATATTTATTAGAACCTAATTCTATATATGATAAATTATATTTTTTTAATATATTTAAGATACTAGAATCAGAAAATTCCGGACCAGAATATACATGATCTTCAGTGAACATAGGCCCTATACCATTTTCGGCAAGAAACCATGTAGCTGCTCCAATACTTACCCCACTATCTGAAGCACCTGGTTGAATGTACAAATTAGCCACTTCCGGTAAATCAGCTATAATTCTATTTGCTATACAATTTAATGCTACTCCTCCCGAAAGACATAATTTATCAATTCCAGTTAGATTAACAGCATTTTTTACAAGCTTAACAATTGCTCTTTCCAAGGCTGCCTGACCTGAGGCTGCAATATTTTTATATTCCATTACTGATGTATTCATTAATAGTATTGAATCTATTGAATTATATTCATATTTAATATAATTAGGAGCCATTTTTGTTATACTATTAATAGCTTTTATCCAATCTTTTAATACCGAAAAATATTTACCATTTATACTAACTGGATTTTTATTTGGTTTCAAAGGATTTTCCAGTATTTCAGGAAATTCAAATATTTCTTCCCCATATGAAGATAGGCCCATTAGCTTCCCTTCATTATGCCTCCCTAAACCTGAAAATACAGTTAATGCTTCATAAAAAATACCTAAAGAATGTTCCAACGGGTATTTTTCTAGTACTTCTATTATATTACCTTTTCCTTTTGCTATCGTTATTGACTCTTCTTCTCCACTTCCATCAATAACTATTATGGTAGCTTCATTGAATCCCGAACTAAAGAACGCACCAGAAGCATGTGCCAAATGATGAGAACACATATGGATTTGAGGATCTTTATCTCTCTTAAAAATTCCCTTCGGAAAAATCTTTTCAAGACATTCTTCTTTGTTAAGCTTCTTTGAATACTTTTCAAAATATAATTGTTCTACATCCCATCCCATAACAATATGATCTACTTCATTTGGAGTAATTTTAGCTTCCTTTAAACAATAAGCTATTGAATTATATGGAATTTTATCTAATGCTTTTTTTTGACGAATAAACCTTTCTTCTTCAGCTGCAGCTATTAATTTACCATTATAAAATAAACACGCACTTGCATCATGAATATCAAAGTCCCATCCATTGACTCCTAAAACATACATTATATTACCTCGCAGTTATTTTATATTTTTCTTCTAATCTCATAATATTCTTGCGGAAATAGGGTTGGTTTATCTATTAATCGTACAAAAACCAACATATCTGTTTGAATATATAAATTTCGGAATGTATCTTTGGAAAAACCAATGCTATCCAAGTCCTTTTTTATTAATTCTTCATCAATGTAAGGCTCTTCAGCCACTTTATAAGAACTTAAATCGTGAATAATTTCTTTTAAATAAAAGCCTAAAGAGGTCAAGAAATTCTGCAAATAAACCGCTCTATTCCCTAATCTTTTAACACTTACATTTAAAAAAATTAAATCACCTTTTTGACCTTTTAATAATTCATTAGCTCTATTTAACCACAAATCTAACCCTCTACCATCATCTATAGGGTCACAATGTATTGCATCATACTTATTCCTTAAATCTTCTATAACTTCATTTCTAACATCAAAATTATAAAAATTAATATCATTATTTTCATTTTCTAAATATTCAATTAATTCTTTGTCAATATCTCCTACACTTATTTCTCTGTTTTTATATTGTTCAAGGGCCAAACTTGTATAATCATCGTCTCCGCAAAAAAAGATATTTTTATTAGATGATAACTCTTGATTTATTATTTCAGCTCTCCTCAACGAACTATCCCAAGTAGCTTTAAATTGAGCATATTTTTTTTTGTTTATTTTATTCCCATATCCTGTATTAGGAAGAGAGGCTGGTTCATATAAAATACTGCTTGTTAAATCTTGTGAAAATCTTATCTTATTTTCTACAATTTCAACTAAATTTCTTTCTTTTAATACTTTTAATAATCTTAAAGCCAAACTTAAAGTCCCAGTTATTTTGACTAAATCATCTAAAGTATCTACAGTATTAATGGACTTCCAAATTATAAATTCGAATTGTTTTTCACTAATTTCATACCACTTTTTCCAAAAATTCAAAAGTACCCCTCTGTTTTTTAATTTTGGTACTTTATCTAACTCTTCTTCATAGTCTAATTCAATAAATCTTTCATATAATAAAATAATCTTATTTTCTTTCATACTGTATACCCTACCTTAAAAAAAGTTACATATACAGTTAAACTGCATATGTAACCTCCTTATTTTAAACTTAACCTAATGTCTTGCCTGCACGAATTAGTAAATCCTCTTCATCTAATTCAAGATCTTCAAGTTCTAACATTTCTTCATGAATATATTCCTTTTCCATTTCACATTCCCCCTTTATATAGATAATTGTGTAATCCAAATATTTGCAACAGAGCTGCACCACTAATATTAGCATGAAAAGGTAATTTTCTGATTAATAAAATTTTTTTTTTTGTTGATAAAGATAATTCAGAAAATTAAGTGGCCGAGAAGTAGGGATACAGCCGAGATATACATGTTAACTATACTAAATAA
>NZ_JBMDKC010000138.1:0-11504 GCF_057809515.1 Bacillus sp. FG16 | reverse complement strand
AAAGAGGTTCAGACACAAAAACAGGCTGTAGAGAAGACTTTCTCCACAGCCTGAACAAGTAATAAGTTATTACTTGTTAGTGCAATTTTTTCAATAACAATTCCCTCAGTCTCATATGCGGAGGAAGTAATTTTACCTGAAAATTTTACGAGTTCTTCAAGTTTGTATGAGGGACGGAATACGGAGGTATTGAAAACAAGCTTATATCCTGATACATATAATTATCCGTTTAACCATCAATTTATTTCGAAATTAAAGGAAGCAAACACAACTATAAAAAAAGTAGACAATAGTGATGAGGAAAATCCTATTATATCTACTACTCTTTCATTTATTCGCCATATGAATAGTGAAGATTATAAATCTGCATTTGATTTAACCTCAAGGTCATTACAGAAAATAATATCCGAAGAATGGCTGAAGAGCTATTGGGAGGGACTCCCAGTGCAATTACAAGCAGGTTCTTTTATAGAAATTGGAGAGGTTACACAAAAAGAGACAAATCCTGTTCATACAAATGTGGAGATTCAATTAGTTTTTGAAAAAATGACTGTACCTTTACTAATTAAACTAGATCCATCTGGAAAAATAGACGATTTTCAACTCAGCATGTCGTTTAGTCCTGTTGCAGAGCGTCCATCATATAGTAAGCCTGAATCATTTATTGATAAAGAAGTAGTAGTTGGAAGTGGTGCATTTCCATTACCAGGAACATTGTCGGTTCCAAAAGGAAAGGGTCCTTTTCCAGCGGTTATTCTTGTTCAAGGATCAGGAGCAACTGATCAGGATGAAACAGCGTTTGCTTTAAAACCATTTCGCGATTTAGCTGAAGGTCTTGCATCGAAGGGAATTGCTGTCCTTCGCTATAATAAAAGAACTTATGAACATGGGTTAAAAACACAATTCAGTCCCTTTTATACAGTTGATAAAGAGACAACAGATGATGCTCTTCTTGTAACTCAATTTCTTAAAAATGAGCCTTTAATAAATAAGAATCAAATATATATTCTTGGTCATAGTCAAGGTGGAATGATGCTTCCGAAAATGATTGAAAAAGACCAAAATAAAAATATTGCTGGGGCAATTGTAATGGGAGGGCCAGCTCGTACGATCCAAGACGTTGTTTTAGATCAATTTGAGTACCTTTTCTCTATTGGAGCAATGAACCTGGATCAATATAAATTCTACAAATCGCAATTTGAATTATTAAATGATCCCAATTTCTCTGGTCAGAATCCCCCAAAAGATTTTTACTTAGGATCAGCAGTATTTTGGGATTCTATCCGTAAAATTAAAGCGGCAGAAATTTCAAAAGAACAAAAGATACCGCTTCTTATTATTCAAGGAGAAAGAGACTATCAAGTTCAATCAAAAATCGAAATTCCTCTTTGGAAAGAACAATTAAAAGAACGAGATAACGTAGATTATCGACTATATCCAAAGTTAAATCATTTCTTTACAGAGGGTGATGGGGAAATAAGTAAGCCAGATGAATATTATAGTCCTGCTAATATCCCTGAGTATGTTATAAATGATATTGCTGCTTGGGTGCAAGGCAAATCGCAATTAAATTAGCAACCATATGTTTTAATAAAGACTTTCTTTCCGTAATCAAAATAGAAATATTTTTATTAGGTTATATGTTTTTTAAAGCACTCTTTGAAAAGGAGTGCTTTTTTATTTTTCTATGATTTCTATAAAACAATGGGCTTGCCTTCCAAACAAATCGTTATTTGTAGCGCTTTTATCAAAGCAAAGTTCTTGTGACATTTCTTTGATATTAAAAACATGAATAACTTATTGTGTTAAAATTTTGAAAATTTAGATTTAACATCTTTAAAATAGGTGTATTACATATTACATAACAACTAAATAAAAAATCTAAAGGAGGAAAGATACCATGAAGATTATATAGTAACAATTGTTCTCTTCTAATTCCATATATCTTATGTTGAGAAATAAATTATAAGTGGCTTGATAAAGCTAAAATGAATGATTGACATAATATTTTGACGATAATATAATGAATCTCGAATTCAAGATAAGTTGTAAAGGATTGGTAATTATGAGCGTGATTAACGATGAGAGCTTATCTTTAAAGTTATTTGTTATATTATCAAGGGAATTACAGTTAATCACTAAACGTATTGAAAAGGATATAAAAATTTATGGACTTAATTCAACTGAATTTGCAGTGCTTGAGCTACTATACAATACAGTAAAGCTGATCAGCCTATAAAAAAATTGGAGACCAAAATATTACTTGCAAGTAGTAGTATCACGTATGCATCAATTACTTCAGAAAGTATTGAATTGGTGACACTAATTTTTCCTCAGCATAAAGAGGGGATTCGGAAAATATTTGGTAGTTTGGACTATATTGAGAAAAAATGATAATTAAACAGTTGAAAAAGTTAGGATATTATGCACAGAAATTGTAAGTTTTTAGAGGTTATTTCTGTTTAGTAATATCCTAATTAAATATAAATTAAATAAATAGGAGGGAAAATCAATAAATAGTAGTAAATGTATTGTAGTACAAAATAAAGAAATTATGTAATTGCAATTGATATAGTAGGAAAGATAGTTGTTCTGTTAACGTATACATATTGTCCTTTTCATTATAAATCTTTCATAAAGCGGAGAGTGGGTATCAAGAATGGAATTACGTCATTTAGAGTATTTTATTCAAGTTTGTAATAATAATAGTTTTACTAAAGCTGCGGAAGTTCTAGGTATTTCACAGCCGACTTTAAGCCAACAAATCCGTGTGTTAGAAGGTGAACTTGATACACCATTGTTTCATCGAGTTGGAAGAGGTATCAAAATGACAGAAGCGGGTAAGCTGCTATTTGATAAAGGAAAATTTATCATGCAACAATTTGATGACGTTTATAATGAAATTTTTGAATTAAAGGGTGTAAAAAGAGGTGTGATTACTATAGGAGGTTTATTAGAGGATCTCACTTATTTAACACCTTATATTATGAAGTTTCAACAACAGTATCCTAACATCGTTGTAAAAATTATAGAGTCCGAAGTTGCTGTAAATCAAATCGTTAACAAAAATATTGATATAGGGATTACACGTAGTGCTCAAATTCCAGACACATTAACAAGCACCCTTTTGTATAGCGAAGAGCTTGTCCTTGTCATTCCAAAAAACCATCCTTTGGATGAAAAACCATTTGTTTCTTTTCGAGAATTAGTAGGACTGAGTAGAATAATGGTTTCATGTAGTTGTCGTGAATCTATTAAAATATATTGTGAGAGTTTAGGGTTATCTTTATCTGAAGCAAATATAGAAACAAAATCTTCTATTTCTCTATTGAGTCTTGTATACAATGGTCATGGGGTTGCCATAATACCTCTTTCACTAGTTGATTTTGTTAATAATGATACTTTGAGCATAGTTCGTATTACTGATCCAACACCAAGGCAAGATATTAATCTTATTCATTTTGATGATAAATTTTTAAGTTTTGCAGCACGTATCTTTATGCAGAAGTTAAATAATCCTCAAAAGGTATTAGTATAATAATGATTTTAGTGTAACAATTGAAAAAATCTATACGTCTTGAGATGAGACCTATATTAAAGTCAAAGGGTAGTGGATTTATATGTATGGTGTAGTCGATCAAAAGGGGATACCGCTGACTTTTAATTAAGGAAAAAAGGACGGACTTTACAAGAAGAGAAGGCTGTCAAAAACAAGTCAAGTTAATCAATCAACTCTTCGCTCTTATCGTATAGTCCCATTATGGATATACATTGCTATTTTGAATCTACATATCCTTATTGTAGAAAGAAAACCACCGGCATTATACCGGTGGTTTTGATTTAGAAAGCAAAGCAAGTACAACCAATCCCCCATTTAGTTCCATCTTTTCCTATTACGGTATGAGTGTGTTGATGGAGAGGGTTACTACAACTATGTAACTTGTTATCATGGGAATCGTGAGAAAGTATAGTGTTAGCTAGGTTAGCACCACCATAACCATAAACGCCCGTCGGTGACCAATCAGGTGATGCTGGCGGCAATTCAGGTGATAAGTTTTTAAATTCATCATTTCCATAAACAACCTGCCCACCCATAATGGTGAGTAATGATTCAAGGTCTTTGATTTCTTCTTCTGGCACAGTAAAGTAGTCAGCAGACAATACAGCAATATCAGCAAACTGACCTACTGCCAGGGTTCCCTTTTTACTTTCATCACCAGAGAACCACGCACTTCCTTTTGAATATAATTCCAGGGCTACTTTTCTATCAAGTTTATTTTTTTCATCGTATATGGAAAGCCCACCAATGGTTTTTCCGGCAACCATCCAGTAAAGGGCGACCCAAGGGTTATAGCTGGAAACCCTGGTTGCATCACTACCGGCGCCAACAGGTATACCAAGGTCTAACATACGATAAATCGGAGGAGTATGCTTTGCAGCTTCCTTTCCGTATAAGTCAACAAAGTATTCACCTTGAAAAGCCATGCGGTCTTGGATGGCAATACCGCCATTTAAAGCCTTAACACGTTCCATACTACGATCTGAGATTGTTTCTGCATGATCAAACCACCAGCGTAGCCCATTAAAAGGAATTTCTCTGTTAACTTCCTCAAATACATTTAAGAAACGTGTGATTGACTCGTCATAAGTTGCATGTAAACGGAATGGCCAACGGTTTTCCACCAATAGAGAAATTACTTTCTTTAAGTCGGCTTCCATTACTGTAGCTAGTTCGGGCCGTGGCATTTGAAATTTTTCAAAATCGGCTGCCGAGAATACTAACATTTCTCCGGCACCATTCATTTTATACTTATCATTTCCTTGACCAGGAGAAACAATTTTTGCCCATGAAGCAAAGTCTTCATATTCATGATTAGGATTTTGCGTAAATAGATTATAAGCAATACGCAAAGTTAATTGTTCCTTCTCGGCTAAATGTTCAACAACTTTGTAGTCATCAGGGTAATTTTGGAAGCCACCACCTGCGTCGATGGCGCTTGTAATACCTAATCTATTTAATTCACGCATAAAATGACGAGTTGAGTTAATCTGGTCGTCAAGATTAAGTACTGGAGCTTTACCCAAACTTGAATAAAGAATAGAAGCGTTAGGGTTAGCAATTAAAAGGCCCGTTGGATTACCTCTTTTATCCCGCTGAATTAAACAGCCTGGAGGGTCTGGGGTATCTTTCGTGTATCCCAGTGCACGTAGCCCTGCACGATTTACAAGTGCTCTATCGTAAAGATGTAGCACAAAGACAGGCGTGTCTTCAGAAACAGCATTAATCTCTTCTAATGTTGGCATCCGTCTCTCTTTAAATTGAAATTCAGACCAACCTCCAACTACTCTTACCCACTGAGGAGCAGGTGTACGCCTTGCCTGTTCTTTGAGCATTTCTAGAGCAATAAAAAGTGATGGCACGCCTTCCCAACGTAATTCCATATTATAATGCAGACCACCACGAATAACGTGTATATGAGAGTCATTCAGGCCTGGAATAGCTCTCTTTCTTTTTAGGTCTATTTTTTTTGTTTTTTCCGTGGCACTATTAAGAATCTCATCTCCACCTACTGCAGTGACTAAACCATCAGTTATGGCGATAGCAGATACCTCAGGCTGAGAAGGGTCAAGGGTAGTAATTTTTCCGTTATATAAGATCATATCCGGTAAATTCATGTTCACACCTCGTCTACTTTCTATTATTTTGTAACCATGGATGAAATAATTTACCGAAAATCGGCATGACTACCCATGATAGCAAGGACACTATACATACAGAAACAAAAAAAGCTGACATAATAGGATTCATATGTTTTATAATAGGTCCTATCACTTTAGGAACTAACATGCTAAGAGGCCATACACCCAGAAGGGTAACGATAGACATTTTCCATTTTGGAGGTGGAACTGGCGTTTTCGGAGTAACAAACCAATAAGCCAAACTGCTTTCAGTTTTGTAAGTTGGATTAGTGGCTTGAAATTGCTCGGCCGTTTTTAACAAATCCCGGCGAACATCTGATTCTTGCCAAGCACGTAGATGCTCATACGTATCAAAGCGAAAAATAACAGTATACTCTCTGGATTCGTTACTTGGGACTATTAGATTTACACCTAAATGTCCTGGGAATTTAGTAGCCGCAGCCTCAATTTCATGTCTCCATGTTTCAAACTGTTTTTCTCTACCTTCTTGAATTTCCCATGTAACAATCGTTGTTACTGGATTGCCAGCATCCATCGTGTTCCCTGTATAAGTCTCTTCGACAGCTACTCCTTCTTGTTTCATATTTTCCTGCTTGGAAGCGCGCCATGCACCATAGTATATGCGTATTCTACACCTTGACCATAAGCACCAGTGTGTTCCTTTACAATCTCCATTACAGCATCATAAGTGTCTTTGTGTGCCCAGTCACGTTGGTATTCAAGTAAAACTTGAATTGCTGTCACTGGAATTGCACCAGCTTGTTCTACACGACGCATAGCAGCGTTATGTGCTGTCAAACTAGTACCACCTGAAGCATCATCAACTGCATATACCTCATAGCCAGCTTTAATTGCTTCAAGCACAGGGAATGCAAGGCAAACTTCAGTCCAAAGTGCTGCAAATATTAATTTCTTTCTACCGGTTGCTTTAACTGCCTCAACAAATTTCGGATCTTCCCAAGAGTTCATTGAACTACGTTCTATAATTTCATGGTTTGGGAATATGTCAAGAATTTGTGGCCAAAAATAACCAGAAAAGCTGCGTGTTTCAACTGTAGTAAGAATAGTAGGTACGTTAAAAGTTTTTGCTGATTTAGCAAGCAGCATAACGTTATTAATCAATGTTTGTCTATCAATACTTGCAACTCCAAAAGTCATTTGAGGTTGAAAATCAATTAAAATTAATGCACTGTTCTCCGGATTTAACAATTCTAAATTACTCATAATAAACAGCTCCTTTTTTAATTGTTTAAAATTAATATTATTGAAAAAATATATTTTCTGTTAATTAAACCTGTAATCGTAAAAATAAAATATTTGCTATACCTTTTAATTTAAAAGAGAGTGCTGATTTAATCAGCACTAAATGTATACTATCTAGTTTTTTGAAAGAAAAGCTATTATGCATTTTGTTTACTAAGATCTCGCTGAGCTCCCCTATAGCTTCCAATTATATTTTGATAGCCTGGAAGATTGCTAGCAAGCAAATTGCCAAAACCTTCGACATCGTTGCGCCAATCGCGTTGTAATTCGCAAGCTACGCTAAACCAGTTCATAAGTTGCACACCACTATGTGCCATACGAGTATTTGCAGCATCTGCAACTTGTTTACTGAAAGTTCCTGAAGCATCAGTAACAGCAAATACTTCATATCCAGCTTTTATAGCGGAAAGTGCAGGGAAAGCAACACAAACGTCCGTAACTACGCCCGCGATGATAAGTTGCTTTTTTCCAGTTTCTTCGATTGCTTTTACAAAATCATCATTATCCCATGCGTTAATTTGTCCAGGTCGAGCTATTTTTGGTGCATGAGGAAAGAGATCAACCAATTCTTGCATTAAAGGTCCATTAGGCCCGTTTTCAAAACTTGTTGTTAAAATAACTGGTAAATCAAAAAACTTAGCAGTATGAGCAAGAGCTAAAACATTGTTCTTGAATTCATCAACACCATAGTCACGTACTAGTCCGGACATAAGACCAGTTTGATGATCTACTAAAAGAACGACAGCATCATCTTTGTTAATACGAGAATAGAGATCAGTCATTATGTATTCCTCCTAAAAATTAAGTAATCGAAGAAAGTTTAAATAGTCGAATACTATCATAAGTTTCTTCGTTTATAACTAAGCTGACCAATAATATTGGTTATAGCAGCATTCACAGAACATGAAGTGCTATACAAATTTATAGTATTTTAAAACTGATTCGTTAATCAATTCTAAATTATCTATAATTCGTATAGGTCGTAACTATAGTTGTTTTCACTATAAAATAGATTGGTTTTACCTATACATCCTATAGATAGAACAATATTGATAGTCACCTATTTTTGTTATTACAATTGAATATGAGTAATGTTCAGTAATTATTTTATGATGAAAAAGGTATTAGAGGGGGGATTGTTCCAAAAGGAGAAAATGAATGCGTTGGAACAATAGAGTTTCATACTTAGATTTCACAACATAAACGTGCATGAATAGGTTATGACATTCATCCGGAGTATTGAAGAAAAGGATACATATTAGAATATTTTTTGGAGGTAGAAGCATGGCGAAAATTACTGTAGGAACCGAAAATCAAGCACCAATTGAGATATATTTTGAGGATCATGGCACAGGAAAACCAGTTGTACTAATTCATGGTTGGCCGTTAAGTGGTCGATCTTGGGAATACCAAGTTCCAGCTCTTGTTGAGGCTGGATATAGAGTTATAACGTATGATCGACGAGGATTTGGAAAATCATCTCAGCCGTGGGAAGGGTATGAATATGATACCTTTACTTCTGATTTACATCAACTATTAGAACATTTAGAGCTTCAAAATGTCACACTTGTTGGTTTTTCTATGGGGGGAGGCGAGGTAGCCCGGTATATTGGGAAATATGGAACCAATAGAGTAGAGAAGGCTGTATTTGCAGGAGCTGTACCACCATTCCTTTACAAGTCAGCAGATCATCCTGAGGGTGTATTAGATGATGTAGCAATTCAAGGATTTGAAAATGGAGTAAAAAATGATCGCCTAGCATTCCTTGATGAGTTTACGAAAGGATTTTTTGCTGCTGGAGATCGAACTGACTTAGTTAGTGAACCATTTCGACTTTACAATAGGGATATCGCTGCGGGTGCATCACCTAAAGGAACACTAGATTGTATCGCTGCTTTCAGCAAAACAGACTTCAGAGGCGATTTAGCCAAGATTAATATACCTACCCTTGTTATTCATGGTGATTCAGATGCAACTGTACCATATGAATATAGTGGGAAATTAACACATGAAGCAATTCCTAATTCTAAAGTAGCATTAATAAAGGGTGGTCCACATGGGCTAAATGCAACGCATGCTAAAGAATTTAATGAAGCACTCCTATTATTTTTAAAGGGCTGATTACAACTATATAATTGTTAAATAATAAATTATAAACAAGTAAAAAGAAAGCTTTATAAAAGATGCTCTTGGATAAATCCAGGAGCATCTTTTTAAATGCGGCGTAGTGCACCACTGTAATCAATTTGAAAAATCGAAATCTTCCATAACGAAATTTTTATTCATTTTTAAATGGTGATATTGAGTTAGGTTTATAAATCGCCATTAGTTTCGAATTGAATATTCTTCTTAACAGCAAAAATTTATTGATTAGAGTTTTTTTAGGTCTTTTAGATGGATTGCTATATTACTATCAAGATAATATTTTGAATAATCCTCAAAACAAAGAAATGCACATTTTCTTGTTTGTGTAGTGAAGTTTCTTAAGTTGAGAGGGGGCCTTTATATCCTAATCCAAAAGTGTAGACTACAGCCTACAAATAATCATCTTCCTCTTGAAATTGTTGTTTTACATCTTCAAATTTTTGAAGAAGGAGTGTTTTGTTTGGAAATGATAAAATCTTATTAATTTTTATAATTAGTTGAATTTTTATAGAAATAATTCTCTTAATATATTAAAATAACATTGTATTATGTAAGATTTTAATTAGGGGAGAGAAATTTTATGTTGAAAAAAATCATTCCAGTTGCTTTAGCATTAAGTACAGTTACTTTTACTAGTGTATTTGCTATGCCTTCAGCCCAAGCAAGTACAGAACCAAACCGCTACATAGATGTACAAATGCTCGGTATTAACGATTTTCATGGGCAACTAGACACAGTAAAAAAAATTAACAATAAAGATGCAGGGGGAATCGAGTACTTAGGGGCTTATTTACGTGATCGTGAAAAACAAAATCCGAATACATTAAAAGTACATGCTGGCGATGTTGTTGGAGCAAGTACTCCTGTTTCAGCATTATTACAAGACGAACCTACCATTGAATTTCTAAATGATTTGAAATTCGATGTTGGAACTATAGGAAATCATGAATTTGATGAAGGTGTTGAAGAAATGAACCGCCTTATTTATGGTGGATACCATGAGAAAACAGGAATTTTTAAAGGAGCAAAATTCCCATATGTTGCTGCAAATTTCTATAATAAGTCCACCGGGCGTTTATTTTTACCACCATTCACTATAAAAAAGGTACAAGGAGTTCCTGTTGGATTTATCGGAGTTGTAACAACGGATGTTCCTAACCTTGTTATGCCTACTATGCTAAAGAATGTAGAAATTACAGATGAAGTTGAAGCTATTAACAAATCTGTAAAGCAATTAAAAAAACTAGGTGTTAAATCTATCGTTGTTCTTGCGCATAACGGGGGGACAACAGATGGAAATGGCGTAACAAATGGTGATATCGTCCGATTAGCAAATGAGACTGATCCAGAAGTCGATGTTATTTTTGGTGGGCATAGCCACACTTATGTAAATGGAACTGTTAATAATAAACTTGTCGTACAAGCAAATTCTTATGGTATGGCTTTTGCTGATGTTGATGTAAAGATTGATCGTAAAACACAAGATATTGTTGAGAAAAAAGCAGAAATTGTTACAACTTACCATGAAGGCATGGAGCCTGATAAAAAAATAAAGAAGAAGATGGAGAAATATCAAGCAAAAATCGCACCTCTTGTTAATGAAGTTGTAGGTAAGTCTATTGCTCCACTAGATCGTAAACTAAATACGGCTGGTGAATCTATTCTTGGAAATTTAGTTGCTGATGCCCAGCGTGCAACAATGCAATCTCAAATTGCACTTATGAATCCTGGTGGTATTCGTAATGACTTAGATGCTGGTGATATTACATGGGGAGAGATATATGGTATTCAACCATTCGGAAATCAATTAATAAAAGTAAATTTAACAGGTCAAGACATTCGTGATATTTTAAATCAACAATGGCAAAAAGATATAACAAGAATGCTTCAAATTTCGGGGATCCAATATACTTGGGATGCGAACAAGCCTAATGGAGAAAAAGTAACAAGTATTCGCTTAACAAATGGAGAAGAAATTATTCCTTCTAAAACTTACAGCGTCGTTGCGAACGCATTTCTAGCTTCAGGTGGAGATGGATTTGTATCCTTTAGAAACGGTAAAGATGCTGAAACAGGACCAACTGATTTTGAAGCATTAGTAGATTATATAAAAAAATCAAAAGAACCAATTCAGTCTATTATTGATGGAAGAATTCAAAAAATAAATTAGTTTTTTATTAATCTCAAAAACAAATAGATTACCTGTACGCTATACTTCTTAATGTGCAGGTAATCTATTTTTTGTGGGTTTGAAATAAATCTTACCGTGGTCAATGGATATACTGTATAGATGCAGAGTGCCGAAAAAAAGTGAAGTAAACAAAAGTCGATATCCTGAACGTTGAAGTGAACCCTGAAAACGGGACACCTATCAAAACACCTAAACCACTTGTTCC
>NZ_JBMDKC010000137.1:0-11690 GCF_057809515.1 Bacillus sp. FG16 | reverse complement strand
TAAAGTGGATGTCTCTTTTTAAACATACAAAAGGAAAGTTAGCAGGTCAGAGAATGGAACCACATTCCATACAAATTTTCGTATTTAGCAATATTTACGGATGGGTTCATCGTAATACAGGATTAAGGCGTTTTAAAAAGGCATATTGGCAAGTTGGACGTAAAAACGCAAAGTCTCAATCTTTAGCGTGTGTAGGCTCTTATGAAGCAATGGCATTTGGTGAAAAAATGTCAGAAGTATACATTGGAGCTACGAAAACGGAACAAAGTAAAATTGTTTGGAATGAAATCAAAGCACAAATGAATGGATGTGAGGATTTAAAAGGAAAGTTCAATATTGCGTATGGGAAAATTGAACACCTTAAAACGGATTCTTTTATTTCAGCACTATCAAAAGATGCTGGGAAATCTGGTGATGGACTGAATGTCCAGTGCGGAATTATTGATGAATATCATGCCCATCCTACTTCTGAAATTTATGATGTTCTGGTGTCAGGTTCAGGTGCTCGTCCGAATCCACTCATGATGATTATAACAACAGCTGGTTTCAATTTGAGTCATCCTTGTTATCGTGTGGAGTATCAATATGTTTCTAAGATTTTAGACCCGAACATTGATATTGAAAATGAAGAATATTTTGTGATGGTTAATGAATTAGATAAGGATGATGAAATTACGAATCCTGAAGTCTGGGAGAAAGCAAATCCCATCCTATGTAGTTATGAAGAAGGGCGTTCTTTTTTAAAAGGAGAACTTCAATCAGCTCTTGATGTACCTGAGAAAATGCGTAATTATCTCACGAAAAACATGAATAGATGGGTGGATATGAAAGAAAATGGCTACATGGATATGCAAAAATGGAAGGATTGCAAGGAAACGGTGGAATTATCCGAATTAAAAGGGTTGGAATGCACAGTAGGTGTCGATTTATCAGCCAAAATTGATTTAACCAGTATTTCATTTGAGTTTAAAAAGGATAATATATACATCGTCTTGAGTCATAGTTTTATGCCAGAAGATACATTAGCTGAAAAACGAAAAACGGATAAAGTCCCTTATGATCTATGGGTACAACAAAAATGGATTACAACAACACCGGGTGCGGTAGTTGATTATGAATATATTAAAACACATATTAGAAATATGGAAAAAGACCATAAATTTAAGATTAAAGAAATATGTGCAGATCCATGGAATGCAACGCAATTTATGCAAGACATGGAAGCGGAAGGGTATACGATAATAGAAATACGCCAAGGGATGGCAACTTTATCAGGTCCTACAAAGGATTTTAGAGAACAAGTGTATCAAAAGAAGGTCATCCATAACAACAACCCTGTACTGAACTGGGCAACGAGTAACGCTATAACAAAACAGGATGCGAACGAAAACATTATGTTGGACAAGTCAAAAGCAACAGAACGAATCGATCCGATAGCGGCTGTCATCAACTCACATGTTCGTTGTATGCTGAATTCTGGCGAAATGGACTTAAACTCCTATATTTTAAGTCAAGATTTCTCATTTTAGGAGGCATGATATGCGATTTTTATACGTTTTTCTTACCATGTTAGAAGATATTTTTATCATTTCGGGGTTGTCCGTTATCATTGGGACGACTTTTTGTGTGGCTCCTGTGTATGGGTGGTATGTACTTGGAATCACTCTTACACTGATCGGGGTGGTGATGGCGAGGAAATAGAGAAGAGGTGAAAATATGATATTCCGAAATTTATTTCGAAATCAGGACACAACAGACCTAAGAAATCCAGCACCTTGGTTTCGGAGTTTATTCAGTTATGAAGCAACGAGCGGAGAACGGGTTACCGTAGAATCTTCGTTAGGTGTACCAACGGTATACCGGTGCGTGAACATTTTAGCGAATAGTGTGGCGATGCTTCCGTTTCAAACGTTTAAAAAGACAGCGAAGGGAAGAGAACGGGATAAGGCGCATCAAGTCTCATTTGTGTTGGAAAGACGCCCGAACCCGTACCAAAGCCCATTTAAATTTAAACATGTAATTGAAACGCATCGGAACACGTGGGGCAATGCGTATATCAACATCCACTGGGGATTGGATGGAAGACCAAAAGAATTGTGGGTGTTGAATCCAGCTGTCACAAACCCTGTTATCGATGTGAAAACAAATCAACTGTGGTATTTCACGAGTTTACCAGATGGGACACCTGTGAAACTAGCAGCTGACGATGTCATTCATCTCACGACATTATCGACCGATGGTCTGAAGGGGAAACCACCGATTCAAGTCGCAAGAGAATCGATTGGAAGCTCACAGGCAGCGCAAAAATTCAAGGGGAAATTCTATAGGAAAGGCGCAACCCATAGTGGGTTGTTAAAGACAGCGCAACCCCTGAATACAGAAGCGAAAGACAAGCTTCGTGATGCATGGGAAGAAGCCAATACAGGCCTGAGTAATGCACAGCGTATTGCGATATTAGATGCAGGTCTCGAATTTGAAAAAGTGGGTATGCCGTTAAAAGATGCCCAGTTTATTGAAGGAATGAAGTTTGATAAAGGTGAAATCGCAAATATTTTTAACATTCCCTTGCACATGATTAATGAATTAGATCGTGCGACATTCTCCAATATTGAACAACAGGCACTGGATTTTATTCAAAATACACTCAGCCCGATTCTTATTCAGTATGAAGAGGAATTTTCTTACAAAGTCTTTTCTTTTGGTGAACAAAAACGATATTATCTCAAGTTTAATTTAACCAGTCTTTTACGGGCGGACCAGAAATCTAGAGCGGAGTTCTATAACATTATGTTAGATCGTGGTGTGTTCTCGATTAATAAGGTATTAGAACTAGAGGACATGGATGGAATCGGGGAACATGGGGATAAGAATCGCGTGGATTTAAACCATGTATCCATTGAAATTGCAGATGAATATCAGTTAGCGAAAGCAGGAGCGCCTACGGGGGGAGGTGAAGAGGATGCATAATGTGTTTACCGTCAAAAATCAAACAGATTCTTCGGCGGATTTGTATATTTATGGTGATATCATTAATAATACAGCTTGGAAATGGGACGATTCGGATGTGATGCCGGATGATGTGAAAAACATGTTAGGACAACTGGATGATAAAAGTAACCTGAATATCTATGTAAATAGTGGTGGTGGTTCTGTATTTGCTGGTTTAGCTATTTATAATATGCTAAAGCGAAATAAGGCACAAAAAACTGTTTATGTAGATGGTGTGGCAGCTTCTATTGCTTCCGTAATCGCCCTAGCTGGTGATCGCGTTGTTGTTCCTTCGAATGCTTTCCTAATGATTCATAAACCCTGGACCATCTCTGCAGGGAATGCCAATGATTTTCGAAAGATGGCAGAGGATTTGGATCACATTGAATCTGGCATTTTGAATGTCTACAAAGAAAATCTGAAAGATGGTATTGGAATGGAAGAGATTCAGCAGTTAGTAGATGCGGAGACCTGGTTAAGTGGGGAAGAAGCTAAAAAATACTTCAATATTGAAGTTGTGGAAGCAAAAGAAATTGCAGCATGTAGCAGTGATTATTTTGATAAATATCAAAAAACACCAAATAAGATTGTAGCAAAAGCGCCTTCTATTCTAAAGAAGAACAATAATGAACAATTAAAAATTCAAAATGCAATAGACCTGTTAGAGCTATAGGTCTATTTTTGTGCCAATATGAGGAGGAAATCCAGAATGGATAAACGTGAACAAGAGTTACGTCAAAAAGTTGCTGATTTGAAAGCGAAAGCGGAAGAATGTAATAACAGCGGTAAATATGAAGATGCAAAGGCGAAAATTGAAGAAGCAAAAAACGCGAAAAATGAATTAGATAATTATCTTGCGATGAGAGAGATTCAAGTTTCTGAACCTGTAAACTCACAAGCAGGCATATTGCCTCCATCATCCGTTCAAAATGAAGATCCATCATACAAAGACGTATTTATGAAAGCGATCCGTGGTCAACATTTGAGCCAGGAAGAAGCAAGTGTGATGGAGGAATATAAAGCAGCGCTATCTGAGAATACGGGTAAAGATGGCGGTTATATTGTTCCGGAAGATATTACAACAACGATTAATCGGCTAAAGCAAACAGTAGATAGCTTAGAACAATATGTAAATGTGCAACCTGTTTCAACAAACAAGGGCGCTCGTACATTAGAAAAGCGTGCGGCATCTACACCTTTTGCGCCATTATCGGAGTATGGGAAGCCAAATGCCATGCAAGAAATTGCTTCTCCTGAATTTGATCGTTTATCTTATGCGATTGAAGATTATGCAGGATTCTTACCAGTACCAAATGATTTACTAGACGATACAGATCAAGCGTTAGAAAGTTATTTACGTCAATGGATTGCGAAAAAATCGATTGCAACTCGAAACTATCTGATTTTACAAGAAATCAACAAATTAACAAAAGTGGATGTAAAGGATTATAACGGCCTTAAAAAAATAGTAAACGTCACACTAGATCCAATATTTGCAGCAGCGGCTAACATTATTACAAACCAAGATGGATTCAATTACTTAGATCAGTTAGAAGATAAAAATGGACGCCCACTACTTCAACCAGATCCAACAAACCCAACACGTAAATTGTTTGCTGGTAAGCCAGTGATTGTATTATCGAATAAGACCATTGCGACAGACAAGGATGGAAAAGCACCTTTCATTGTTGGTGACTTAAAAGAGGCAGTTATTCTTTGGGATAGAAAACAATTATCTATTGATATGACGAAAGAAGGCGGAAACGCTTGGAGAACAAACACTTCTGAGTTTCGAGCAATCGAACGTGAAGATGTTACATTATGGGACCAAGAAGCAGTTGTATATGGGCAAATTACGATTGCGCCTAAAACAGGGGCTTAATCCGGTAGGAGGTGTCCTTCTTGGTACTAACAGTAGAGGAAGCGAAAAAGTATCTTCGTGTGGATGGTGATGAGGAGGACGATCTCATTACATCTTTCGTAATCGCAGCTGAAATCTATATTCAAAATGCAACACGTCAGGATGTGAAACTAGATAGCGAGCTTGCCAAATTGGCAGCTCGTATTTTAATCTCTCATTGGTATGAAAACCGTGAAGCGGTTGGGAAGGCTGAACAATTGGCATTTAGTTTGCAGTCAATGTTAATTCAGTTGCAGTATTGTGGTGGTGATGCAAGTGAATCCGGGTACATTAGATAAACGTCTTACCTTTCAAGTGAAAGACGAGGAAGCAAAGAGCCCAGACGGTGATCAGGTAGAGAGTTATAAAGATTCTTTTACTGTATGGGGTTCTTTTAATTTTTTAAAAGGAAGAAAATACTTTGAAGCAGCCGCAGCTAATAGCGAAATCCAAGGTGAAACAGAAATCCGATATCGCGCTGATGTGAATGCTGGTATGAAGATGAAGTATAAGAACGTAATGTATGACATTATTTCAGTTATTCCAACTGAAAAATACACCTTATCAATCATGTGGAAGCGTGGTGGAATGAATGGCTGATGGTGTTGATTTTTTAGGTTTTGATCGCCTGATATCTGAATTAGAGCAAATGGGTTTACGTGGAGAAAAGATTGAGGATAAAGCCCTTGCAGCTGGTGGTGAGCAAATTCGAAAAGTCATTGCAGAAAGAAGTGAACCGAGGAGTTCAAGTCCTAAGAAACCGTCTAAAAGTGAACCTTGGCGTACAGGCCAACATTTGCTTGATAATATACGAGTTACGAAGGCACGAATGGAAAATGGTGTGAAGACGATCAAGATTGGAATAGACAAAGCGGACCGTTCTCCATATTTCTATGGAAAGTTTTTAGAGTGGGGTACTTCTAAAATGCCAGCACATCCATTTATAGAACCCGGTTTTAACGCTTCTAAAGCGGATGCGGTACGTGCTATGACAGATATCTTGAAGAATGAAATGGGGCTGAACTTATGATAAATTTACGCCCCGAAATTGTGCAAGCCCTTGAAAATAATCAGGAGCTTGTTTCTTTATTAGGTGGAAAACGTGTCTATTATCGTAAAGCTAAAAACGCTGAAGAGTTTCCGCGTATTACGTTTTTCGAATTAGACAATAGGCCAGATCGTTTTGCAGATAATGAGGAGAGCGAAAGCGAAATTACATTTCAAATCGATATTTGGTCAAAAGGCAGTGTAACAGCAATCCATAAAAAAGTGAATGAAATTATGAAAAGTATTGGTTTTTCACGCTATGCGGTTGCTGATTTATATGAAGAGGATACAAAAATTTTTCATTACGCGATGCGATTCGTGAAAGGAGTGGAGTTGTAGATGGCTGGAGAAGTGATTAAAATTAGTTCGACTGTCGGTGTAGATAGCCTTGTTTACGCAAAATTATTGAAAGATGATGCAACAGGTGTTGACTATAGTGCGGTGAAAGAAATGGAAGGCGCTGTAAAGATTAAAACATCTAAAAAGGTAGCTTCGGAGATTATGTGGAGCGATAATAAAAAATCGGAAATTGCTGAGTCTGATGGGGAAGTAGAAGTAGAGATTGAACTTCGTAGTATTTCATTATCAACAAAAGCAGATATTGAAGGGTATCCAGAAGTGAAAGACGGTGTGTTAGATGAGAGACGCGAATGTGAAAAGCCTTATTTAGCAATCGGATGGCGTTTCTTAAAGGCTAATGGGAAATATCGATATGTTTGGCTGTTAAAAGGGAAGCTTTCACAAGAGGAAGAAGAAGGCGAAACGAAGAAGGATAAGCCTAACTTCCAAACAACGAAACTCAAAGGTTCATTTATTGAGCGTGATTTTGACGATAGGCCTAAATTTACGGCAGATGCTGATGAACCTACATTTACAAAAGCTGTGGGAGATAACTGGTTTAAAAAGGTGTATGAGAAGCCTGTAGTACAACCACCAGCAGGAAAGTAAGGGGGAGCAAAAGCTATGAAATTAACACTAATAATCAAGGAAGAAAAGAAAATTTTTCATTTACCGGAGTTTATTCCAGCACGTTTAATTCGTCAAGCACCTGAACTTGCTGATATTCCAAATAATCCAGGCCCTGAGGATATGGATAAAATGGTTCAATATGTAGTAAAAGTTTACGGCGAACAATTTACATTAGATCAATATTGGGACGGTGTGGATGCTCGTAAATTTTTATCCACAACTTCCGATGTAATTAATGCGATCATTAATGAAACTGTGGGGGCAGCTGGTGGCACACCAGGAACTGGAGAAGAAACAAACCCAAACGCGTAGAGGGAGGGGGGCTAACGTTCAGTGAGTTTATGGACGAGCTCTACCTCTCTTTATTACGTCAGGGGTATAAACACCATCATATCGATAACGAAATGGATATCTGGCATTATTTAAGGCTAAACCAAAAATATCGTGAACAAGATCATTCAAATAGTGGAAATCAGAATTTAAATGAAATGGAAGTTCCAGCAGAAAACATTATCTAATAAGGGGGAAGATGATGGCAAATAAAATGAATAATTTAGTCGTTAGGCTGTCCCTTGATAATGTGAATTTTCGTCAAGGTATAGCAAACTCAGGACGTGCGGTTAGGACATTACAGAATGAGCTGAAATCTGTAAGTACAGGAATGGGTGGCTTCGCCAATGCTAGTCAACAAACGCAAGCGAAAATGAATACACTCAGCAGGCTTATTGAAGCGCAAAAAGAAAAAGTTAGAGCTTTGCGACAAGCCTACGATCAAAATAAGGCTAAGTTAGGTGAAAATGATGCAGCAACTCAAAGATATGCTTCGCAAGTGAATAAAGCAGTTGCTGATTTAAATAGATTTGAAAATGAATTAAAGCAAGTAAACCGTCAAGCTGAACAAAAAGGGATGGATAAGTTAAACAACTCTTTAAAATCTCTACAGGCTGAATTTCAGTCTATTACAACAGGCATGGGCGGTTTTTCTAATGCGACAGAACAAACACGAGCTAAAGTAGATGTTTTATCTCGTATGGTAGATAAACAAAAAGAGAAGATCAGGGAACTTCAACAAGCCTATAATCGTGCCAAAACTGAAGAAGGTGAAGCAAGTCAGTCAGCGCAGCGGTACGCCGAACAAATCCATCGAGCAACAGGTGAACTAAATCGATTTGAAAACGAATTACGTCAGTCGAACCATGAATTAGAACAACAAGGAAATCGTTTATTAAACTTCGGTACTCGTATGGAGACGTTAGGTAATCATTTGCAGAATGCAGGTATGCAAATCGGTATGGTGTTTGGCGGAATGACTTACGCAATAGGTCGGGGTTTAAAATCAGCTGTAGAAGAATCCATGAATTTTGAGCAACAAATGGCCAATGTGAAAGCTGTGTCTGGCTCTACTGGAGAAGAAATGAAGAAATTAAGCGAATTAGCTGTCAACATGGGAGAAACAACAAAATACTCTAGTGTTCAAGCAGGACAAGGTATAGAGGAATTAATAAAAGCTGGAGTTAGTTTAACAGATATTATAAATGGTGGGTTAGAAGGTGCTCTTAACTTAGCGACAGCAGGAGAACTAGAATTAGGTGAAGCGGCAGAGATTGCATCCACAGCTTTAAATGCATTTAAAGCAGATCATCTTTCTGTTGCGGATGCAGCAAACATTTTATCTGGAGCGGCTAATGCTTCAGCAACAGATGTACGGGAGTTAAAATACGGTCTTTCAGCTTCATCAGCAGTAGCAGCAGGAGCTGGAATGACATTTAAGGATACAGCTACTACGTTAGCGGTTTTTGCACAAAATGGTTTAAAAGGTTCTGATGCAGGTACTTCTTTAAAAACAATGCTTATGCGATTAAATCCAACAACAAAAGAAGCATATAACCAAATGAGGGATTTAGGGTTAATTACTTATAATGCACAAGCTGGCTATGATTTTCTTGTTAAAAACGGTATACAACCAGCTTCAAGGAGCGTCGGTGATATTGAGCAGGCCTTAGAAGGCTATGTCATGAAAATAGAAGGTGCGAAAAAGTGGAATGACAAGTGCGATACGACATTCCGTGAATTAGCTACTAGTTCAGCTTTCTTATCTTCAAAGTTCTATAATCAACAGGGGCATATTCAAAGTCTAGAAAATATTTCAGGAACCCTTCATGGATCGATGAAAGATTTAACAGACCAACAACGAAGTATGGCTTTGGAAACGTTATTCGGATCCGATGCTGTACGTGGTGCAACTATTCTTTTCAAAGAAGGTGCGAATGGGGTAAATAGCATGTGGGATGCCATGTCAAAAGTGACAGCAGCTGAGGTTGCAGCCACTAAGATTGATACATTAAAGGGACGTCTTACATTACTAGATTCAGCGTTTTCGACAATGAAAAAGACAATTGGTGATGCGCTTGCCCCTGTGGTTAGTGTTTTTGTTGCTGGGTTGCAGAAACTTGTGGATGGATTCAACGCATTACCTGGACCAGTACAAAAGGCTATCGCAATTACAGGTGGTATTGTTCTTGCACTTACAGCAATAGCAACAGCAATAGGTGTAGTTCTTGCAGCATTCGGGATGATCATGTCAGGAATTGGAGCATTAGCAACAGCGTTAGGAATTGCGGGTGGTGCTGCAGGTCTTGCTGGTGCTGCGGTTGGTGTGTTAGGGAGTGCATTAGGAGTGCTTCTTGGACCTGTTGGTTTAATAGCAGCAGCTCTTATTGGAACTGGAGTTGTCGCATATAAAGCATATCAAAAGGCGACTGAAGATAGTATTGCTTCAGTAGATCGCTTTGCTACGAATAATAAGTTAGCACAAGATGAATATCAAAAAGCTTTAGCTAGTTCAGATGCAGCAACAAAAAAATATATGAAACAACAAACCGGAGAAATTAGTTCATCGACTAAAAAAGTTCTTGGCGACTATTTTAAGTTATCTGATGGTATTAGACAAAAGTTAACTGAAATTAAACTGAATCATGAAGTAATGACAACTGAACAAGCTCAAAAACTTGGTCAACAATACGATCAATTAACTGAGAAAATCATTACGAAAGTTGATGAGCGCAAGCAAAAAGAAACGGAACGATTGAGAAAATTGTTTGCTGATTCATATGTTCTTACGAGTGAAGAGGAAAATAAAAGGCTAGAGTTATTAAATCAAAAATATGAAGATGAGAAAATAAAAGTAGCAGAAAAGAATCAGAAAATAAAAGAGATTAATGATTTAGCGGCATCAGAACATCGAGAAAAGACACATAGTGAGAATGTCGCTATTCAAGCTTTACAAGACGAAATGGATAGAATAGCTGTTCAGCACATGACACAAAATCAGATGGAGCAAAAAGTAATTCTTGAGAATATGCGTGTACAGGCTAGTGAAATATCCGCAAGACAAGCAGCAGAAGTTGTTGAAAATAGTGCTAAAACAAGAGATAAAGTCATTAAAGATGCGGAAAAGACACGTAATGACAAAATAGCAGAAGCCATTAGACAACGCGATGAGATGGGCAGTTTAAATGCACAAGAAGCTGAGGCTGTAATTGCCGAAGCCAAACGTCAGTATGACAGCACTGTTTCAACAGCAAGAGATAAGCATAAGGAAATTGTGAGTGAAGCAAAATCCCAAGCTGGGGAACATGCAAATCAAGTAGATTGGGAAACCGGACAAGTAAAATCTAAGTTTGAAGTTATGAAAGATGATGTTGTTCGAAAAATGAAAGAAATGGGTTCGGATGTTTCCAATAAATATGACGAGATGAAAAATGCAGCCAGCAATAAAGTAGAAGAAATCAAAAATACTGTTTCAAGAAAATTTGAAGAAAAGAAAAAAGCTGTCGTTGATAAAATGAAAGAAATAAAGAGCGATATTGAAGATAAGTGGAATACAGTTGAAAAATTCTTCAGCGCTATAAATCTACGTTCCATTGGTAAATCCATTATAGAAGGTCTTGAAAAAGGGTTGGATGATGCGACAGGTGGTTTATATAGTAAGGCGAAAAGCATTGCTGGAGAGATTAAAAAGACTATTTCTGGAGCGCTAGAAATTAACAGTCCATCTAAAGTGATGATTCCAGTTGGTAGTGCAGTTCCAGAAGGTGTTGGCGTTGGTATGGATAAGGGGAAACGATTTGTTGTGGATGCAGCAAAAAATGTAGTTGGAACTGTAAAAAAACAAATGAGTAATATGCCATCTGTTTTTGATTTTGGATTCCAAACTTCGCATTATAGTATCCCGCATAATGCACTGGGTGATTTCAATGGGTATACGCAACCACAATCACCTTATAACAACGCACCTACAGCAAAAACTATGTTCTCGGATAGATCAGGTAGAGAACAAGAACTGAATGTAACGGTAAATATGACAAACGTTTTAGATGGAAAAGAATTAGCGAACGGAAGTTACGCATATACGACAAAGCTTCAAAATCGTGACCAAAAAAGAAGGGCGGAATTTTAAGGGTGGTGAGCAAGTTGGGGAAACTCGGTTTTACTTTTAATAAAATCAGAAAAGATTATATTCAAATGCTAGTTGGAAGAAAACGCCCTTCCTGGGCTCCAGTTAAAAGAAAATTAGTAAGGGTCCCTCATCGCGCAGGGGCTCTTTTTCTTCATACAGAAACGGAGGAACGTCGTATTGATGTTCCTCTTGTAATTAAGGCAGCAAAAGATATGGCTGATTTACAAAAGGTAAAAGAAGATTTAGCGGATTGGCTATATACAGAGCAACCAGCTGAACTTATTTTTGATGATGAGTTAGACAGGACTTATTTAGCATTAATTGATG
>NZ_JBMDKC010000136.1:0-12072 GCF_057809515.1 Bacillus sp. FG16 | reverse complement strand
GCCAATCGGTGGTGCGTTTTTCTATGGGAGGAGAAACAAAAATGAAACGATTACTAGGGATAATTGCAACGTTATGTATCCTATTTTCACTTTCTACAAGCGTTTTTGCGGACAGAGTACTTCTGATACCGGATGTGCCGAAAACGCCATACAGGGGCGGTGTAGGGTTATATGAAGGTGTGGTTGCCCACAGTACGGCAACACCTGAAGCGCCAGCTATTAATATTCAACGTTATGAAACTCGTACCTGGAGAAATGCGTTTGTGCATTGCGTAGTGGACTGGAATGAAACCATTCAAATTGCGGATATAAAGTATATTGCGTATGGAGCGGGGCCAGCGGCGAATAAACGATTTGTCCATGTAGAGTTATGTGAGACAGCTGATTACGCTAAGTTTAAAAGGAGTTATGAGAAGTATGTACGATTACTTGCAAAAATATTAAAAGATAATAATCTATCCGTAGAAAAAGGCTTATGGACGCATAACGATGTGAGAAAGTACCTCGGCGGTACAGATCATGAAGACCCGATTGATTATTTACGTAGCCATGGCGTGTCAGAATCTCAGTTTAGGAGTGATGTGCAGCGAGCGTATACCAATGGTGAGAGAATGAAAACAACAGGTGAAGAGGAATCAGTCGTCCACACACAGGGCGTTGCGTATATCCTTGGAAACAATGTGAACCTACGAAAAGGAACAGGAACAAATTATGGTGTCATTCGTCAGCTCCACAAACCAGAAGCGTATCAAGTGTGGGGAGAGAAAGATGGTTGGCTCAACCTTGGTGGTGAACAATGGGTGAAATATAATCCAGCGTATATCAGGCTTGAAAAGCAAGAATCAGTAAATCTAGTTGTAGGAAAGCGTGTAGTCTCTAAAGTGAATAACTTAAGGTTCTATGATTCTCCGTCATGGCAGGATGAAGATGTAGCGGGTACAGTGGATGAAGGGGAAGGATTTACAATCGATGAGAAGATAGATGTGGATGGCTTCACGCAATTGAAAGTGCACAATTCGAAAGGGTGCGTATATTACGTGACATCGAACATAGCTTTTGTACAGGTGAGGTAATTCACGAATAGTATACAAAAAGTTCACATATATAACATGTCGAGTTGGTATGATGATTGAAATAAAAGAAAGAGCATCCCAATAAACGGAATACTCTTTCGAACTTAGTTTACAGAAATAGTTTTTGTTGATTGAACCGTTGGTTGCTGTCCAGATGGCCATGATGTTTCACGTGTTGAAGTTCCATCAATAACAGTCCAAGGGCTAGAAACTTTACTACCATCCATTCTTTCTAAAGAATATTCTGTCGCTAAAGCATATTTTGCCCAAGCAAAGTCTTTGGTATCAGAAGGATTTTTTACAACCTGCTCTACTGTGGTTTCATTAATGTCAGTTGTGGTTGTACTACGTGTTATTGTTAATTCTTTTGTGAATTTTGCTTCTAAAGAAGCAGTTCCTTTTTTAGAAGCTTTTTCACCTCCAAATGAAGCTCCCAAATCTGCTTTAATTTCAATACCAGTTTTATCAACCATACTATCCACATCTACTCGTGACATACCGGTTTTAGTTGTGACAGTTTCACTTGAACCCGGAGTAAAATTACGTGAATACAAGCGCTTCCAATATTGTTTTTTCACTAGACGATAGTAAGGACTATTTTGGATTTTAGTAGCATCAGACCAGTTACTATCTGTTACCATAATAGCTGGCATGATCGTAGAACCTGTTACAACAGGTACGGTTTGATCAGGAAGATTTTGACCATATCCAGTGTATTTTGGTACATCTGGTAAAGATTGATTTGGTAATAGTTGCGGCATGTTTCCGTTTATATGTTCTTTATTAGTAGGTTCCCAGTAATTATAGAGAATATTGGCGAAATCTCTTTGTAATACAATTCCTTTCGCATGACCGTTTACAATTGTTCCGTCAAATTGGTTTCTTAGCACAAATGAACCATTGTATTCGTTCTCAAGCCGAAAAGTTTTTCTAGATATGTCATTTGTGTTGCTCCATCCCATTTGAAGATAGGGGCGTGCACCATCTGTTTTGTCCCAGCCATTATTTTCGGCGTTAGTAAGTACATTTCCCGTATCTTTATTTGCGATTGCATAATATCCATTATCTAGTGCATAAAAAATATATTTTTGGACTTGTGAATCAGGTACTAAAAAAGTAGGGGTATTAATCATCAAAGGCATCATAATGGAACTTGCAAACATTGCTTTGTCATTGTATTGTTTATTTTTTATTTGATAGAAGTAACTATCATCAGGTTTTTCAGCAAAAGCTGTTCCACCAGAACCTAAACTAGTTAATCCTAAAGACAGTGCTAGTCCAACTGTTGAAAGAACTTTTAGTTTCATTTTGTTTCCTCCTAGTGTGCATGTTCCTTAAAAAATATTTTAAATTTATTTTTTAATTTTAAGGTAATTTGAAAATAACATAGGATGATAGAGGTAGGCTAGCAAAATTATTTTAGTAAAATATTACAAATAAAAAAGAACATTCCTGGTTGAATGGGAGGAATGTTCTTTTTCTGGTGAAGTGACATTGGTGATATAGTATATAAATTGAATATATGTCGGTCACCGCGTGAATATGCAGAAAAAAAGAAACATCTTGGAGTGAGAATAAGATGTTTCTTTTTTGTATTGCAGTATCGGCAATGTTAGTATATGAGTTACTTACATACAGTATGACTTAAAAATAATAAAGCACCTCCACGAGGGAAGGTGCCCGATGAAACGAGGAATGTCTAGCTGTTACTAGTAGCTTATGCAGCGAGTAAATTAGGCATACCACTTTTTTAGTATTTCATGTCTTTACGCTGTAGGCCCTTGATCTAGTTGCAACTCTTTTGTTAACGTTTCTCTAATATGCTGAAATATTTTGTTTTTTTCACTAGTCTTAGTATCCTTATTGCATGTTCGCGTTTCTAAACAATATGTTCCATCTATTCCTTTTTTACAAATAAGTTCACCGAGTTGTCCCAAAGAAACATGGTCAAATATATATCGAAACTCATTTTCTATTAGTTTCCTATAAACAGTTACTCCTTTAGGTAGAGGAACTTTTTCACCAAATATAGTGTTTGGTTCGGGAGAAGACATTCCTAATACCTCACTTACTCGGAGGTTTAAACTCACAAATGATTCTTCCATCAGGAGAGCTGTTACACCGGTTATATGACATTGGTGAAACAAGATAGCTTCTTGTAAATCTGCATGGGCTTGTATAATCATCTCTTTTGTTATCGGTCCTAATTCAGCAGTATCTTCATATTCCGTAATCATAGAATAAATTCTTGCGTATTCTTCATAAATTCCAATCACCAATACATCTAGTACTTTTTCTGAAACGGTTGTCATTTAGTTAGCCACCTTTACTAATGCGCCAGTTCATGAGAACTACATACGCATAATCTTTTTATAAAAATTTTCAGCTTGTTCTTCGCCACAATCTAATAAATTTAGATATTCATCGAAAAAGTCAAAAATAACAGCAACTTGATGATCTCGCAATTTCATGTGATTGACAACGTACATTGTACCTTCAGCAGCAATATCATCATTATACGTCTTTTTCTTGCGTATCCATTCTTTCCACATGGTTAATGCGCGCTCGATGCACTGTTTATCTGCGGCATAGCGTTCCCACTCCCATCTCATTACCATGAACCCCATCTCCTCATTCTTCTAATAGTTCTTGATAAGTATTTTTATAAAAATCAAAGATTCCCTTCTTCCGTAAGTCGTCTAACAAAGGCATAATTTCTCTTAATTTTAATTTAGGCTCAAATCCAGCAGCAAGCGCAGTTAATTCTACTCGTTCCGAATAATAACAAATATAGGCTAGCTCATATTCAGTGCGTTTTGGCATAGGGTCTCCTTTCAATTTATGGTAGTCTAGTTAGTATCACAGGTTGATTTTACAGGGATAGTGTGATTTTGAAAACATGTAGATAGAAATGGCTTAACCATAAGGGGAATTATATAAATAAAGGATTTTCATTAGCATTAAAAGAAATAGTATCATGATCATATTAACTAAACTGTTCAGTTAAGTTAATACATCAATAGTTAATTATTTATTCATATAAGTGTTGATTTAACGGTTTAAATTCATTATGCTAACTTTAAGCAGATAAAAGGAGGGAGTATGTTGACTAAAGTTATATCTATTTCTCAGAATAAGGGTGGGGTTTTGAAGACATCACTTGTCGTAAACCTTGCTGGGGTGTTAGCTACGCAAGGTAAAAAAGTTTTGATTATTGATACAGATAATCAAGGGAATGCTTTAATTTCTTTTAATCAAAATCCTGATAAATGCCAATATACTTTATATGATGTTTTGGTAGATGGTTTACCGGTGCAACATGCGATTATAAATGTTCATGATAATGTGGACGTCTTACCATCTAACGATGATATGTCATTTTTTGAATTGGATGTTCTTCCAGAAATCATGAAGTATCCAACTCCTTTCGGTTTATTGAAAAAAGCAATGAAAGATGCAATGGAAGATTATGATTACATATTTATTGATACACCACCAAACTTAGGTTTAGTTCAAGCGAATGTATTAGAATTTGCAACAGATGTCATTATTCCATTTCAACCAGAAGTTTATAGCATGAGATCGTTAGTGAAAATGGTAAACACAATCGCAAAATTTAAAACAAAAACAAATGCTGAACTTAATCTTCTCGGTGTCGTTCCGACTCTATACGACAGAACGACAACCCTGCATGAAGAGGTATTACAAGAGTGTCGTAAATTCTGTTTACAAAAGGACATTAAAGTATTTGAAACAATCATTCCAAAATCAATTAAGTTTGCCAAAGCAATAGCATACGAAAAAAAACCTGCAACACTTCTTAAAAAGAAAGATAAAGTTGTAGATTTGTATGTAGATTTAGCAAATGAATTATTAGTAGAGGTGACAGTATAATGGCTCGTGCGGGAAAAGGCGATTTAGTAGATTACGGTAAGGGGGTTCAAACCAAGAAAAAAGGTGGAAAACTAACTGTACCTGCATTTGAAGAACTAGCTAATAATGAAACAATTAATGAACGTCAAGAGATTCAAGAAACTAATAATGCCAATACTGCTGAAGTAATTCAAGAACATGAAGTGATTAATGAACAACAAAATGCAGATAAACCTAAACATGTTCATGATAAACTTACTGAACAGTTTCTTGAACAATTTAAAAAAAATGTTACAAAAGAAGATACTCATACGCGTCAGACATGGTTGATAAAAAATGAAACCATTAAACGCCTGGAGAAGCTTTCTAAAGAGAAAAGAAAAGGATTTAAAACGGAGCTTGTGAATCAGGCGCTTGAAATGTTTTTAGATCGAATAGAAAAATAGAGGACAAGCATTAAGCTCCTCCTCTTGTTTACAAAACTACTAATCTTAAGTTAAAATATTTGTAGAATTATCTGAATAAAAGCACAAGAGTCTTAATCCTGCTGTCGCCAAACTTTAGGATTAAGACTCTCTCATAGAAACTACACAAGGTGTTCAAGCCCTGTTGTTTATTAAAATTGTATCTTTATAATAACAAATTTAAACCAACAGGTAAAGTATAAATGTATCTTGTGTAGCTTCCTTTTATTCTCAAAAGGAGGCTTTTTGTATGTCGGAAGCGATACAGCTATCGCAAATAGAAACGTATATTGAAGAATGGCATGAATGTTATCTTTCAGAATTGAAAAAAACGGGTTATGTGGTGACATTAGATTTAAGCAAAGAAGAGCATAAACAAATTTGGTATGGGTTGAATGACTTAGAACACTTCATCAGAAGCTCCAGATTGTCTCTTAAGGACGTTTATGTCTCTCTGAACGCTTTTCGTCACGGTAGTCGTAAAACGGCTGATTTGAGGCAAATACGCAATATAGGAGTAGATTTAGATTTTTATAAACTTAGACTGACGAGAGAGCATGTGATGGAAGAGTTAAATAGATTAATTGCGAGAGGTACGATACCCTGTCCGAATGTAACATTACACGGTCGTGGCATGCAATTAATTTACAGCATTTCTGGCGGTGCTGCACCTGTTATGCGATACATGGCTCAATACATAACGAATAACCTAATTAAATCTTTAATGCATCTAGGCGCAGATGGAGCGTGTTCGGATTTATCTCGCGTATTCCGTTTACCACATTCCGTCCACAGTAAGACTGGCAAGCAAATCGAAGTAGATATTTGGACGAAACGAGAGTATCAACTGACGGAACTCTATGAATACGTACCACCGATGGAGAAAAAGCGTCCTACGAAGCATAAGGGTATCATAGAGACGTTACCAGCACCGAAAGGTGTTATGACTCTCTACAGTTTAAATACAGCGCGTAAAGTTGATTTAGAAAAGATTGTGGAGATGCGAAAAGGTGAGATAGATCATAGGCACGATATGACATACATATATGCGTTCACAACGGCTTTAATTGTCAAACATCAAGGTGCAACGGTGGAAATGACATTGCAACTGAATGATAGGTTCACAGACCCACAGAAAACAAGAGAAGTAGAACGCACTGCGAAAGATGCATATAAAGATGCGATAACGTTCTTCGATGCATATACGAAAAATGATTTCGAGATGCAGGGGCTACCAAGGAATTTAATTAAACCAATGAAGAATACAACGGTCATGGACAAGCTGAATTTGAATCTCACGCAAGATGAGATTGAGCATTTGACGACGTTGATTAGTAAGGGGGAGAAACAACGTAGGAATACTAGTTATCAGAAGAAAAAGAGACGTGATCAAGGTGTTAAGTCAAGAGAAGAATATTTAGCGGTATCTACAGAACAAACGGATAAGCAGTTAAAACAATTAAGAGAATTGATAGAGAAAAAGCCAACCATAACAAATAAAGAAATATCAGCTAAATTAGGAGTATCGATACGTCAGGTGCAACGATATAAAAAAACAAATATAGGGGGGTGACATAGTATGTCAGCTTAAAGCTTTTATAATAATTGGACTACGTGCAAAAAAAATAGGGAAGGGTGTTCGGTATGACTGTTACTGTAGGGGCTTGGGTTGTTATTTAGGGTGCGGTTTGTCCAGTTGTTCAGTTGGATTTATAGGTTGCTACTTGTATGGTGTATTGTATTTCTGGTTTTATTTTTCAACCTATTCTTTTGGCTATGCCTGAGAAGGTGCCTACTTTACAGGAGATTTAACGTGGGGTATTGGAGCGTCTCTAGGGAATCGTTATGGATATTTGGTTTCTAGGTTGTAATTTTATTTATAGTAAGGTATGTGAAATTTTATATAGGAGTGTATAGAGGATGTTGTATCATGATTTATCACATGGATATCAGTATAGTTTTCGTTCTGATCTTTTTAGGGGATTACGATTTTTCTTGGAGGATATCCAGTATTGTGTGATTGAGGAAAATGTATCTTTTGTTACAGAGGAGTTTGTGCAGGTATTTAAAGGTTATTTACAAGGTTCTACTTTATTTATGAAATGGGAGCGTATGGGACTTGAACTAGATTGTTTTGTATTGCAACAGTTATTAAGAGAAAAAGAAGTATCTTTGAGAAAACGTAGTGCTACATTGAAACATAAGAATTATTTTTATACTTTATTACGTGATTTGGGGTTACAAGAAGAATTACCAACGGATTTTTTATATTTAAAGAAAAGATTGTTGGAACTGGAAGTAATGAAAAAACAAGTAGCAAATAAGAAATGTAGTAGTTTAGTTTCTGCTCGTCAGCTTACTGTATTAAAAAGGGCTTGGGAAAAAACGTTTGGACGAACATTAGTAATTTCTAGGGATATTACACAAGGAGAAGTAGATGAGTTATTTTTCCGCATACATAAGAAACAGTGTAAAGTAACTAGGGAACAAAGGGTATGTTCTTTTTAGAGAATGTATGCTATATTTAAAGTCCCTATAGTATAATTCCATGCCATTGTATATGGTAAGTAACAAACGTATCCTTCGAAACCATCACATGTTTGTGGTGGTACTTTTTAATATTGGTGGTTATAGTAGTGAAAATATATGTAGTTCAATTAGTGACTTTACAAGATGGAAGTCATGTCTCTGGATTGATGAAGACATTTAAATCTATTATTCGTCCTATGGAAGGGGATTTGTTAGATGATCCAGGATTTTATGCCGAGCCTTATGAATATACGATAATAAAAACATCGATTAATTATGAGACGGATGAGTGTTATGTTTCAATGAAGCCAATTCTTATGGAAACTATGGATGAAAAGGTGTTATATACGTATATTGAAAAATTGAAGATGAATGGTTGGAGTGTAATTCCTACTGAAGAATTCGTTCAGGGTCATACAAATGTTGTACGAAAAGAACATGGCAAAGGTATTTAATTTTAGGAGATAAATTATGTCTAAAAGTTTTAATATGGATTCACATGATTATGAACAAAGTGCCGATATATTGAGGGTATTAGGGCACCCTATACGCTTGGAGATTATGCATACATTAATACGTAAAGGCCCACTAAATGTATCTGAATTGTGGAGAGCAGTAAGACTTCCACAGTCTACTGTGTCTCAGCATTTAAATAAATTAAAATCATTGAAATTAGTAAGTTATGATCGGAAGGGATTAGAAGTCTTTTATCGTGTGGACGATCCAACTGTTATTAAAATTATCAAAACATTAGGATTATAAATTTTCATTGGTAAGAATATGAAAGTATGATAGAATAAAGACAACTGTATATTGTGAGGGTGGTTGGTTATTAACTTCTTTCCATTTTGTGATGGAAGGAGGTGATAATCATGGAATTCATTGTAGAGCTTTTGAAGGAAATGGCAAAAGGGATTATACGTGAAGGATCTGCGTATTTTTTCAGAAAGCAATTTTTAGATAAAGAAAATGAAAACAATGAAAAACCCACCCTCAGCCGTGACAAGTTGAAAAAGTGGGTTTTGAAAAAATCTAAAAAGTAAGATAACCACTACCTTCACGGTAACAGTTACTAGGAGAGATGTTAGCGCATCTCTTCTTTTATTTTATGCATAAAAATAGTTAACTATACTTTGTTTGTACCATCATTATAACAAATATGTTTGAAAAAAGGCAACCCTCATTTCCAGATGTTGAATGGGGGCTGTCTTTTTTCGTTTTGTAATTTTGAATGTGAATCAAACGTAAGGATTAGTTATATACTATCATACAAAGTTTCGACATATATTGAGAAACTTCTGTTTTGCATGGTTATGGAATGAAAGGTTTATATGGTTTTATGAAATAAGAAAATATACATTGCCAAGACTAGTCCGTTAAGTAGTATTACTGGGATAATTAATAATGCTATAGAAAACATGGCTGCTGTAAGTAAGATTTCCAAAGAAAATCCCTGAAAGTTATTTGGTATGTATTCATATAAAATAGTGTATATAATCCCATCTATTCCGATAGATATTATTGACAATAGTACGAATAGAACTACTGCTTGAAATTTAGTATATTCTGTAGCTCTGTGCCCAAGAAACAAGCCAAGAATCAGTTGTGTGATTCCGAACGAAACAGCGATGGTTATAACATTGTGTAGAGAACCTACCATAGTTTCAGTATGTATGTAGTATAGTACAACTAAGATTGTGAAAATAGGAAAGGTAATTCCAAGAATCCAAAACGGCTTCTTCAATAATAGTCTCCCCTTTTTAATAAAATATGGACCTTATAGGACTCGAACCTATGACCGGACGGTTATGAGCCGTCTGCTCTGACCAGCTGAGCTAAAGGTCCATTGGTACGACTAGCTTTCCACACTAGTCGCCGTAATAACTATATGCATAAGTATTTTACCACATCTTTATACAAAAAGAAAAAACGCAATCATAACGAAAGCGTCTCTTCTTTGTTGGTAAACTATCTCATTAAGTAATAACAAGAAAGGGTTTCAATGCCTAACAGTATTTTACCACACATCCACATCGACAAATATTGAGAAAATTCAACATAGATAAAAGGTATATTATGGTGGAAATAAGTTAGATATATGAAAAACGTAAAAATTGGAGGGGATTATTCTCAGCCAATTTTTAATTTGGTAGATGTACAGACCACTTAAACCGCAATCATCTGTTAATTTCAGGTAATTGTATATTGAGAAAGTTTTTTTGGGGTTGCTAACTATGTTGTCGTATGTCTAAAAATGATATAATTACATGAGGTTAAAGGTATTTAAAACCATTGATACCAAAGGTTTTAGTAGAATTCCACTTTGATTTAACAGATGATTCTTAAGAATTAAGCAATTATATTGGAATTATTCGTAATGATTATTGAATACATGTACATTAATAAAATCAAACATACAAAATAAACTCGCAGAGCGTGTGTAAGAGATAGAGTGACCAAACCTCTGACACCGTTCACCTAACGCTACCTTAGGAAAACACTTCGCTACATACGAGTTCCTGCACATTTTAACATACATATGTCTTGTAGTACAGCATTCCTATGGAAAAAGTTAGGGTTGAGATCTTTTTATTAGTTCTAGGGGAGGGGGATAATATGCAAAGTGAATTACAAACAATTAAGGACGAAATGCATGCATTAATTTTAGCAAAAATGTCGATGAGAAAATTTGCTAAAATGCTAGGAATCGATAGAAAGAAGATTATTAAAGGTTTAACGGGACAAAGTAAAACAGAGATGAAGCTAGATGTATTTCTAAAAATTGTATATGCTCTTTATGAAGATCATGCATCGCGTAGAAAACGAATGAATCTTTTTATTTTAGAAGCTAAAACACCTTTAAATATCCGAAAGGGGTTGTGCTTTGCGCACGTTTGTGGCGAATATAACATTATTACTCAGCTCGTAGAAATGAATAAGGAAAATGCACAGGTGGAAAAATATTTGAAGGTCTATGATATATATAATCAGAGAAGTGAAAATAAATTAAAAGGGCAAGAATTGATTGATAAGGTAGAAGAGTCAGCCATATCTAGCGACCCGGAATGTCAAACGTTAATGAATTTAATATACATGGTTGCTATGTATGATCAAGATAATGCGAAAGCAACTGCACCGTATGCTGCATTAGCTTATAAAAATTTGCAAGAAATTGAGCAAAAATTCATACAAGATTGTTTAACCATCCAGTATAATGAAAGAATGGCATACCAATATTTATTGAATAATGATATCAAAGAAGCAAGAGAAAAATGTTATGACATAATAAACTGTGAATTAGAAGTGCCGATTTTAAAAGCTACCGCTAAAGGGTGCTTGGGCGAGACGTATATATATGAATGCCCCTTGACTGCGGAAAAGCATATCATAGAAGCGTTGTCTTGGCTTGAAGAAATTAAAGTCCCTAAACAATCACAAAAATTCTTTGCGTTTAAAACCACTTTAGCACATGTGTACTTGGAGTATAATTTTAATATAGATAAAATCGATTTTAATTACATACATGAAAATGAAGAAGCGTTATATGAATGTTTGCATGGAGACCGTGAGAAAGGTTTAGCTATGTTTAAATCGTTGGAAGAAAAAGGTTTTACATCTCACCAATTATTTGCTTATTCCAAGGCGACAAATGATTTAGAGGGTTTACGCGCAGCCTTGCTTTCGTTTCAGCGTAGTGGGAATATTTTCTATTCTGAAGGAGTGAAAAGAATTTTGATGAAAGAAGAGGTTACTATATGAAACAAATTATTATCATTACGATCATCGTTGTCGGATTTTTGGGTGCTACTGTATCTCAATCTAATAATCATGCAATGAGTAAAGATAAAAAGATAGAGAATATACAAAGGGTTGCTAGCGACCCTGGAACAGGATGAAACAGCTAAAAATAATAACAATTATATAATGTATGATAAAAATGTTAGTCGTTGCCAATAGGCAGCGACTTTCGTCGTATATAAGGGTTGGCGCAAAAAATATTTCCAAACGAAAAATGAACCACTAAATTTTACCAAAGATAAAAGGAGAGATTTTCATGATAACAAACAGAATGGAATTTGATCGATGCGAGATGACGAAAGAAAAATTAGCTGATGTGCTGTGGAAGACTCTGG
>NZ_JBMDKC010000135.1:0-12084 GCF_057809515.1 Bacillus sp. FG16 | reverse complement strand
CAAAGGTTAGGAACTGAACAATTGTTAAAATATTAAACGTAACTTATATAGATAAGAAATGCGAAACAACCAAGCAAAAACAATTTTCACAGACTACAAGAACTATAGAAAGTCCACAACAAGAGACCGATCAAGGGAAATTGCAAAAACAATCTTCTAAGCTGTCACAACACAGCAACCAAGAATTTCATCAACAAGAAAGTAACGCAAGGGTACTAAATAAGACGTATGAAACAGCCGAACAAAAGCAGTATTCACAGACTATAAGCACTATAGACAGTCCACAACAGGATACTGGGCCAGAAAAGTTACAAAAACAATCTTCTAAGTTATTTCAACACACCACCCAAGAATTTCATCAACCAGAGAGTACCGCAAAGGTACTAAATAAAACATTTGGAACAGCTGAACAAAAACAATTTTCGCAAACTACTAGTACTATAGAAAGCCCACAACAAGAGACAGATCAAGGGAAATTACAAAAGCAATCTTTTAAGCTGTCACAACACACCACCCAAGAATTTTATCAACCAGAAAGTACCGTAAAGACATTGAATAAAAAACAAGAAACAGCCGAGCAAAAACAATTTTCACAGACTATAAGTACTATAGAAAGCCCACAACAGGAGACAGGACAAGGGAAGTTACAAAAACAGTCTTCTAAGGTATCACAGCACAGCAACCAAGAGTTTCAGCAAAAAGAAAGTACGGTACAGGTAGTAAATAAGAAATATGAAACAGCCAAGCAAAAACAACTTTCACAGGCTACAAGTACTATAGAAAGCCCACAACCGGAGACAGGACAAGGGAAGTTACAAAAACAGTCTTCTAAGTTATTACAGCACGGTAACCAAGAGTTTCAACAACCAGAAAGTGCGGTACAAAGGGTCGATAACCATTTTGAAACATCTAAGCAGAAACAAGTTTTACAGAATACAAGTATCCTTCAAAGCTTACAAGAAACAGGGCAAGAAAAATTACAAAAGCAATCTTCTAAACAGTCTCAACATATGAATCAAAAAATGAAACAACAAGGTCTAATCAAAGATGTTAAAAAACCAGAAGCATTAAAAATGTCCCGACAAAAACAAGTAGGCCAAACGGAAAAGTCAATTTTAAGAGAAAACGAGAAACAATCTAGAAAATTATTCAATGCTAATCCAAAAGTCCAAAAGGGAATACAGTTTATTGGAAAACTTGGTAAAAATTCATTGATTGCTACAAAAGCTGAAGTTGAAAAATCCTTAATTGATGCAAAAAACTCTTTGAAATATGGCACTAAAACTTCTGCAAAGACTACAAAGGATTCATTAAAAGGTGGTATTACAAAGTATCAAAAAGCGTTAGAACAAGGTGATGATGGCGTTAAGGTAGCCAGTCAAGGGGTTACTAAAGGTTATAGATTAACCAGAAAAGGATTTGGATTAGCTAAAAAAGGTTTTTGGAAATTAAGGGACAGAAGGCAAGAAAAGTTTTATATAAAAACACTTGATAAAGGGAAAATTGAAAGCCTCAAAAAATTAAAACAGCTAGATAAAAAGACTAGTGTAAAAAAGCTAACAAAAGTAACAGCGAAAAAGTTAACAAAAGTAACGACAAATGTAGCCGGAAGTAGCGCTTTAAAGTATCAAAAAGCGTTAGAACAAGGTGACGATGGTGTAAAAATAGCGAGTCAAAGTGCCACAAAAATTGCTAGAGCCACAAAAAAGCTCGTTAAAAATAGAATAAAAATAAATACGAAATTAGGAAAAATGGGTAAGCAAAAAGGCAAACTAATACCTTTTTCTAAAGATAAAAAGCTCAAAATAGATTCTAGGACTATCCTAAAGAAAAAAGCTATGAAAAAGAAAATGTACTACACGCCACTTCGAGACAAGAATAAGGCAAGAGCTCTTACGAGCATTGCATCTAACGCTAAGGATCAAATTGCTAATTTATTTAAAAGCCTAGGGAAATTTAATCTTCAAAACATCCAAAAGATGATAGGAACGAAGGTTGCAGCCATATTGGGTGGCGGAGTAGCAGGTGTTTTACCTATTATATTGATTGGAGTGCTTTGTTTAATCATTGCAGGCATGTTTGGTGCAGGATCTTCATCACAAGAACAAATGGGTGGAAACATTGGAGCTTCAAAAAACTTATCGCCTGAAGTTGAAAAATGGCGAGCACTTGTTGAAAAAGAGGCCACTGCACAAGGGATGGAGGCATATGTAAATTTACTGTTAGCTATCATTCAGGTGGAGAGTGGTGGAACGGGGACTCGCGACATTATGCAGTCGTCGGAATCAGCTGGTTATGATAGACCAAACGTATTTCAAACAGAAGAAGAGTCAGTTCGACAAGGTGTCAAGCATTTAAAAGAATGTTTGCTTGCCCTAAAAGCATTTAACATGGGATATGAAAATAATGTGAAAGCATTAGCACAAGCCTATAATTATGGTAATTATTTCGCAACGTGGCTTGGTAAAAGAGGAGGAGAGTATAACCTTGAGGTAGCTGAAGAATACTCACGGACGATAGTAGCCCCAAGTTTAGGTAATACAACGGGAAGAACGATGTCCTATGTCAACGAAACATCATTGAGGTTAGGCAAACCTTATAAATACATTAATGGGGGAAACTTCTTTTACGGTGAATTAATCAGTGAATATATTGGTGGAAGTGGTGCGAACATTTCGGGAGATTTTCGAAAGGTGTTAGTTGAAATTGAGAAGTATCAGGGATGGGAGTATGTATGGGGTGGTAAAAATCCAACACAAGGATTTGATTGTAGCGGATTAACATCATGGGGATTACAACAAATTGGAATAGATTTACCATCATACGCACTCACGCAATATGAGCTAACGGAACCCATTCAGCCAAGTGAAGCACAACCTGGTGACTTAATCTTCTTTAGAGGGACATATGGTGGACCAGGTCATATTTCCCATGTTGCATTCTATATTGATGAAAATACGATGTTTGATAGTCAAAGTGCTGGGATTGGTTATCACAATTGGAAAACGTCTTATTGGCAACAACATTTTGCTGGAATTCACAGAGTGAAAAGATAATGTGTTTTAAAAAAGTAGTAAGGAGTGGTTTTTTTGTCAGATCGTATCCAAAAATTAGAGGGGAAAATTGCAAAAAGAGAACAGCGAATTGAAAAATTAAATGACAATTTGAAAGAAGAAAAAAGTCGATTGGCTACCGATAAGGACCTACTGTTTAACTTGAAATATAGTGAGGTGTTCAAACGCCTACAAGAAACAGGAGTAAGTCCTGATGAAGCACTAAAGGCGCTTGGTAATGAAGTAGAAAAGAGCAAAGTTGAAACGGAAGTGAAAGAAGGTAACCTAGATACCAGTATGATGCGAGAAGGAGCTCAAAGTTATGCTAAAACGTACTAAACGATTGTTTTTCGCAACGGTATTCATATGTTCATTGTTATTTGCAAGTGTTTCAAACTTTGCATATGCGGAAGAAAAGAAAGCCGAAACACCAAAGGTAACAGAAAATAAATCAGTAGGAGAGCCACCTTCTGGACCAGATGTTAAGGGAGAAAAGAAAGAACAAGAAGTGGAAGCTCAGACACCTGCTAGTGTGAACGGAAAAAAAGTTGATGGTACAGGGACAGTAACGGACTTTACAACAAGCGGTTCTAAAGCGTTTTATACAATTACCGATAAAGATAGTAACGTATTTTACTTGATTGTAGATTTAGATAAAACCCAAAACAATGTGTATTTTTTATCAGATGTGAAAAAGACAACATTAGATGGTACAGCGACTGCAACAGCTAGTAAAGATGGGGCAAGTGTGAAACCGAATGTACCAAATCAAAAACAAGCTGAAGCGGATAAAACAATAGCAAATACGCAATCAGCATTAGAACAACCAAAAGAAGAAAGTAACAATGATTCGTTTCTACTTATTGTATTAATAATTGCTGTAGTTGGGGTTACGCTATATTACTTCTTAGTCATGAAAAAGAAAAACAAGAAAAAGAATCAAAATGAAGAGGAAGAAGGAATGAAAGACGGTAATTATGAAGATCATTTCGAAGATGAGAGAACGAATCACAATAAGGAAGATGAATAATGTTGATTAAAGCCTATATAAAAAAGCACATGTTTCAGCTTCCAACGCAGAATAATGAACAATTGGAAGCGCAAGTTGAACAAAAGTTACAGATACAAGTTGATAAATCGGAATTTTCAAAGTTATATCCCCTTACAAAAATAGAAGAGAATACAAATATTCTGGTTGACAAACAAGGGACAAATATTTTTTTACTCAACTTGCTACTTATGGTGTTAAACCATCATCAAAAAGCCATTCTAGTGCCAGAGTATTATACGAATGGGTTTTTGATTGCAAAATTAGAAAAAGAAACAAATGTACAAATAACAAATATACCCTTTGACAACGTAGAAAAAGCCATTATGGAGTATATAAATCCTTCTTGTGATAAGGAGAATACGAGTAAAAGAGAATCGGTGTTGGACCATGTTGAATTTAGCTTGAATTGGTTAAGCAAGGCGCAAGAGGAGTTGAATCATATGCCCCCAAAAATAAAGGGTAAAAAGAATTAAACAGAAGGGATACATGATATGTGGGGAAAATCAAAGCGAGTTGTAGTTAGTGGTATTCTATCACTTTTTTTCATAGGTAACACAGTAGCCCTTGCTACTGTAAACCATCCTACACAGACACAAGAAAATGAAAATGTTGCTCGGAATTATGTGAAAGTGAGCTACGAAAATAAAGTTTTATTTCATGAACAAGTCCCATCTCAAACGATGATCCAAGTACTGAATGAAAAGGATGATGTAGTGGAAAGTATGGTAGTAACGAGTGATAAAGACATGCATCTTGAGAAACCAAAGATGAATAGCGGGAAAATGTTAAGTTATTGGACGATTGAAATGAAAGACGGAAAATTACGTATGAAACCAGTCTTAACCACTAAACAGGAGCTTTTCGTTACGTTTTATGTGAAAGATGCGGGTGGGAATTTAGTAGAAAACCATAAGCAAATAAAAGAAGTAGTAAAAAGCGCTACGAAAGATGCAAAGTTAAAAGATGTTTTACCCGATGTAAACCCAGATCGTCATTACAAGTTTACAGGTTGGTTTGAAATAGTCGATACAGGTGATGGGAAAAAGGTAGAAGAAAAATTACAAGGTATGGATGATAAAAAGATTACGGATTCGACAGGTGTCTATTACGCTAAATTCTATTCGGATTTGAATAACAATGGGATTGACGATACAACAGAAGAAATCACTGTGAACTTTGTGACGAATATAGAGGAACAGATTGAGCCTGTAACATTGCATGTAGGTCAAAGGATGCAAACGCCTAAACTGTCTCATACAGACAAGGTTTTCATGGGTTGGTATACAAATCCTGAGTTAACAAATAAATTTGGCAATGACAATATGAGAGATTCTATCACTCTTTATGCAAAATGGGAGAATAGTGAAAAAGTAATCAATGAATCTGAAAAAGTCCCCATTATAGATAAGGATGTTTCTGATCAAGTGGAAAAGATGTTACATGAACGTTTCAAAGAAGTAAACGAAGAGAAAATCAACAGAGAAAACCCGAATGAAACGAAAACGGAAGTACCTAATCAAGTAGCAACTGGAACAACAGACAATACCAATGCCAACAAAGGTGTAGCGACAAATAACAATCAAAAATCGGATCCGCACAATACAAATTCGAATACGAACCATGCGAATCCCGTTGCAAGTAATCCATTGGGTGGTTCTCTACAAAATGGTACGAAGGGAAAAGAAAATGGGACTTCAAACAGTGCAAATAGCAATAAAATTACCGCATACACGGAAACGAAATATGTGTTTAAAAATAAACATATTGGCGAGAAGTACATGGTCAAATTTTTAGATGAAAGTGGTGCATTTGTTTCAAGTCTCACGCTACCGTATGGAAGAACAATAAAACTAATAGATGAAAACGAAAAGGCTCATGAAGAATATGCGGTGAGACAAGATACGACCATTACCTTGGATACAGAAAGGTACGTGAATAAAGGTTCAACCTTTTTAGGACTGGATACAAGAACCGTTCAAGTGAATGCAACAGAAATAACAGAAATCGTTCCGACTACCGCTAAAAATAGCGCAAATAGTTTTTTATATAAACAAGAGAAAAAAGGAGAACAAAAGAAAGAGAAACATACGTCAATTTGGATGATGGTGTGTAGTGGAATCGCTGTGGTTGGTATCATGATTGGAATTTTTTTCTTTCTCAAAAAGAGAAAGCAGAAAGAGAAGGTGCAAATAAAAAATCCAAATCTATAAAGGGTGGTATAGACGATGTTAGACATATATCTTGTGACGCAAGTCGTCTTGCTTGTAATCGGTGCAACCTTGTTACTAAAAGGTGGTCTTACACTGATAAAATGTTATAGAATAGATATTTTATTATCTATTCTTATAAAAAATGAATTGCCAAATATGAATAAAGAAAAGGGGAAATAAAAGTGGAATTTTTTAAAAATGGCGTAGATGTTATGCAAAAATTAGTGTATTTAATTGGTGCTGGTTTAGGATTATGGGGAGCTGTCAACTTGTTAGAAGGGTATGGGAATGATAATCCGGGTGCAAAATCGCAGGGGATGAAACAGTTTATGTCTGGTGCAGGTATTGTTTTAATTGGAATGTTACTAGTCCCTCAATTAAAAACTTTATTTAGTTAAGCTGGGGACAGGAAAAAAAAGGGGGAGCACGTTTTCTCCCCCTTCCTTATCACTAAGACTCATACATACAAGGAGTATCAAAATGGGGAAAATCAAGGAAAATAAAATCTATGTGATTCTTGGTGTCATGTTGTTCATGTTCTTAAATTATCTGTTTTATTACTTTAGAGTGACGTTTGCAGGAAATGAAGGCATTGCGATCGAGTATCTGTTTTCAGAACCACAATATTTGTTATATGCGTTTCCGTTGTCCTTTCATACGATTGATTTATTTGTTCCCTTGTTTCTAGTAGGATTTGCTGTATTTGTTATACGGGATAAGAAAAAGAATAAAAAGAAGTACAAAAAAGGTGTGGAACATGGCTCAGCACAGTGGGGGAATGTAGAAAAAGATTTAAAAGATATGTATGACGAAGAAGACCAATATAATAACATTCTATTTTCACAGAATACAAAGATTAGATTGGATGATAAAAACGCTCCATTTAAGGTAAGGCGAAATAAAAATGTACTTATAATCGGAGGGTCTGGTAGTGGTAAAACACGATTCATGGTGAAACCAAATATGTTACAAATGAATGCCAGCTTTGTTGTTACCGATCCCAAAGGAACAATTGTAAATGAGATAGGTATGGCGTTAAAAAATATAGGGAAATACAAAATTAAAGTATTCAATACTGTAAAATTCAATAAAAGTATGAGATATAATCCCCTAGCCTATGTGTACAACGAACAAGATATTTTGAAACTTGTGAATACAATTATCGTAAATACAGAAGGGGAAGGCGCAAAAAAAGGGGAAGATTTTTGGGTAAAGGCTGAAAGATTATTATATCAAGCGTATTTAAGTTTAATTGTTTCAAAATTCCCTAAAGAAGAACAACATCTAGGAACATTAATGGATTTACTTTCCTACTCAACGGTAAAAGAAGATGACGAGAATTATAAAAATCCGTTAGATTACATGTTTGCACAACTAGAAAAAGAGGATCCTACACATTTTGCAGTAAAGCAATACCAATTATATAAACTAGCAGCTGGAAAAACGGCAAAAAGTATTCTCATTTCTTGCGGTGCAAGGTTAGCACCATTAAATATCCCTGCTCTACGTGATTTACTATCAAAAGATGAATTAAACCTAGATACATTAGGAAACAAAGGGCGTAAAACAGCACTATTTATTGTCGTGCCTGATACGGATGAAACATTTAATTTTATTGTGGCTATTATGTATGCTCAACTTTTCAATATGTTATGTACAATTGCCGATGATAGATACAAAGGAGAGTTACCTACACATGTGAGATTTATATTAGACGAGTTCGCGAACATCGGAAAAATTCCGAATTTCGAAAAACTAATCGCAACCATTCGTTCACGAAACATTTCAGCTACGATTATATTACAAGCATTCGCACAATTGAAAGACATCTATAAAGAAAAGGCAAACATAATTGATGGTAACTGTGATACATCTATTTTTTTAGGAAGTAAAGAAAAAACAACCATTAAATCGTTAAGTGAAGAACTTGGAAAAGAAACAATCAATGACTATAACGAAAGTAAAACACGCTCCAATAATGATAGCTTTGGACAAAATTATTCCAAATTAGGTAGAGCGTTGATGACACAAGATGAATTATTAACAATGGAACGTGATGAATGTATCGTTCAAATATTGGGTAAAAAACCCTTCAAAGATAAAAAGTATGATATAACGAAGCATCCAAGATATAAATTTCATTCGCAGGGCGAAAAATATTGGTTTGATATCAATCAATACTTAGAAGTCCTTAGAACACCCAAAGAACCCAAACTAATGTTAACGACAGTGAATGGTAGCCGAGAAATATAGAGTAGAAAAAATGGAAAAGTGAATCATGACAAGCATGGTAATAAAACCGAAATTTTAATTTCCTAATAATAGGTTTAAATGATTTTATAAGTTGCTTCATCAAACATCCTTGTTTCTATGATCAAAAAAGAAAGGAAGTGTGGTAATCGTGAACTGTCCATACTGTGCAACTCCCATACAGGTTGATAAGAATGGCATTGTACAAGAAATTTGTGAATTCTGTGGTGGTCGTATTCGGGAACAACAAACAGGTGTCTTACAGCTTTGTCAAAATGGTGAGCGTTTTGAGTTTACTAAGATGCAACAACAACTCTTCTTAGAACACATTCATCAGTCTGTAGAAGAGTTGAAGCAGTATCATACTTACGATTTGTATTTGTTGCTAAGGGAAGTAAGAGAAGCACGCAGTCAAACATATTACGGTTTACAGTTACTCAACAAAGCATCTAAAGAAGAACATACTTTGCAAGCGACAGCAGATGAAACAGGCGGAGAATACGAGTATTACACAAGAAAAGTATGGGTAATTGAGAACATTCTGTTAGAACGACAAGGATTCTTTCCAGAAAAAATAACCGCTCGTGTTCTGGAATATATGGGAGAACAAATTCGAAAATCAAAGAAAAAGATGATGAAGATATCTAAGCGGCAACGTCCAAAAAGGAAAGAAATCTGTTGGTAAGGAGGAGAGGTTACGGTGGAAATCATTTATAAGAATCCTTTTCAGGAAAGTTTTTATATGAATTCCTATGATATCTTTTCGGAAGAGACACCAGTTTCCTTGGTGTACTGTAAAGAATGTAAGCAGTTCTCGCCAGCATACATTCGAATATTTCGGGAGAAATACAAGTACTATTGCTCGATTTGCAAAAAAAGAACAACTCAGAAATATGAGCGAGCGACCTATATCAGTCCTATTTACACAAAAGTGTTTGATGATGCCCATAAGATTACATACAGTTGTGCGTTCTATCATCACATTTTGAAATTTGATTTTGGGAAAATGAAAATGAGAAAAATCTCGGCGATATACCGATACAATATTACTCATAATAAGCAAACGAAACAAACCTATTTGATTAGAAAGAGTCAGAATCCCAAGAAAAATCGGATCGCGAATATCACATTTGGCGCATGTTCCTATACATGGAAGTTTGCATCATCACATGTACAGTATATAGAACAAACGGAAGCTTATCAGGATTTCTTACAGGCGATCTTACCTACATGGTTTTCGGAACACCAAAAGCTTCGTGTCATGCAATTTCCGATTCTGTTACGCTATCCGCAATTGATGCTGTTACCATTAGAATTCACGGAATATTCAACCTTTAGATTTCAAGTAAGAGATAATAAATATAAGCGGGAGCAGTTAGCCCAGTTGCCATATAAGCAGTCAGAACTTGTAGAATGGGTATTCGATAAGAAAGTATCCAAGAAAGAACGAAATCTTTTATTTGAAAATCCCCGTGTATGGGTGTGGTACAAACATATTGTCCATCTCATTGAGAATGTGGATGTAAAACAATATATGCTAGAAAACCTAGCAAGAATCCCTGAAGTAATCCATTCTCACAATCTGCCGATTGAAGATGTAATCGGGCAACTGCATCCGAATTATCTACAGGAGTTCGAACGGATGAAACAACATTTCAAAAGTGAAAAAAGGTTTGCGAACGCAATCATACAACAGGTGAACAGGAATGAGGAAGATTGTGTATTCGAATATATGAGAGATATCGTGCGAATGATGGAAATGTTACAGGAAGAGATGCCGATGTATGAAGTACCAAAATTGTATGATTTAGAAACATTACACGATGTACTGGCGAGTGATCTAAGTAAAGTAGAATACGCATACGAGGAAATACAGTACGAAAAGGAAGAAAAGCTGAAATTGGAAACAGAAACAAGTGAATATCGTTTTCTATTAGCAACGAGCAACCATCATTTAATAGAAGTGGGAACAAAATTAAACATATGTGTCGGTTCGTATGCACGGGAAGCAATCCATAAGGATGTATACATTGTGGTAATGGAAGAGAAAGTACAAGAGAAGGTCACACATTGCTTAGAATTTCGTTGTAACGGAAGAGGACGGTGGTCTTTGGTGCAAGCGAAGGGGAAATATAATGATGTTCCATCAGAAGAAATCAGCCGTATTCTGATTGATTATTGTACGGAAAGAAACATACAGATTGCCACGCATGATATTAACTTTGAAAATATATTAGAGTTGACAAGTTAAAAGAAAGTAGGGGAAAACATATGACGATTACAATACATGTACGTTGTGAACTTTCGAAGAAAGTAGGATTTAACGATAAAGATCATCTTGTGCATTTTTTGAATTATTTATTTCGAACAGACAAAAAACAAAAATGGACGAATGAATTAACGACTAATAATGTATTTCTAATGAAAAAACCAAATGAATTATATGTCATTCCGTTCCCTAGTAGCATGGAGGAACGATTACAGCTAAGAGATAAGATGTACAAATTAGTATCAGGAATTGTAGAGGATAATCATTTGGGAATTTTGAAAAACGATATTATGTATTTGGATGTACACGATAAAGAAACAGGTGATAACTGCGAACATCTATTGCATGCGAGACAGGTAGAGGAATTATTATCAGACGTCATTGAAACAGAAAAGAATGGTACGGAAAATGTGTTTTCTGTTGCACATTTAGATCAAAAGGATTCTATCTATCATGTGCATACAGTTATCCTATCAGAAGATAAGGAGTAGTGAAAATATGAAGAGAGAACAGATAAGAAAATATAGTTACCAAGCGTTGTTATGGGAACTACAGCATGTGGAACACGAGTTAAAGAAAATCAAAAAAGAATGTAACCAAACGCCGTCCAAGAGACTTGTAAAGAAACAAAACGGTTTAGATAGGCGGTATAGAATGTTATACGAGCAAGGAAATGCTGGGAATTTCAGACATGTAGTGGGTTCTTTATACACAGAGAGAGGATTGTCTATGAAAGAATTTGCAAATGCGATGGAAGTTTCAGAATCTGAGATTCACAATCTAATTAGAAAAGGCATGGTAACCGAGAAAATGTTAGATACGATTTGTACGTACTTTCAAATTCAAAAAACACCGCTGTGGATGCGTTATATGCAATGAACCCATCTATAGGCGGATGAGAAATATAGGAGACGACATTGAAACATAAAGTGGGAGGAATTCATATGAAAGTGATACTATGTGAAAAACCGCAGCAAATGAAAAGTTACTCGGAAGCCTTTCAAAGCGTTAAACGAGAAAGTACACATATTACGGTGAGGGACAAAGAAATCTTTGGAGACGAAGAAGTCGTCATGATTTCGGCACTCGGTCATCTTATCGAATTATGTAATCCTGGCGAGTATAAAGAAGAATGGAAAAACTGGAGTATGGACCAACTACCTATTATTCCAGAAGAATTTAAAATGAAGGTGTCTAAAGATAAAAAGTCGATTTTTCAAAATGCGAAACAATGGCTACAAAAAGCAGATG
>NZ_JBMDKC010000134.1:0-12158 GCF_057809515.1 Bacillus sp. FG16 | reverse complement strand
TTCATGTGGAATTGTGTGAGACAGCCGATTATGCCAAGTTTAAACGAAGTTATGAGAAATACGTAAAGCTGTTAGCGAAAATATTAAAAGATAATAATCTATCGGTAGAGAAAGGATTGTGGACGCATAACGACGTGAGAAAGTACCTGGGCGGTACAGATCATGAAGACCCAATTGATTATTTACGAGGCCATGGCGTATCAGAAACTCAATTTAGAAGTGATGTGCAGCGAGCGTATACCAATGGTGAGGGAATGAAAATAACAGGTGAAGATAATCCAGTCGTCCACACACAAGGCATTGCCTATATCCTTGGGAACAATGTAAACTTACGACAAGGACCGGGTACAAGCTATTTAGTTATTCGTCAGCTGAATCAACCTGAAGCGTATCAAGTGTGGGGAGAGAAAGACGGATGGTTACACCTTGGTGGAGAGCAATGGGTGAAATATAATCCAAATTATATCAGTTTGGAAAGAAAAGAATCAGTAAATCCAGTTGTAGGGAAACGTGTAGTTTCAAAAGTTGATAATCTCAGGTTCTATGATTCTCCGTCCTGGCAGGATAGCGCTGTAGCGGGTACATTGGATGCGGGAGAAGGATTTATAATCGATGAGAAGATAAGTGTGGATGGCTTCACGCAATTTAAGGTGCACAATAGTAAAGGGCGCACATACTATATGACATCAAACGAAGCCTATGTGTATGTGAAGTAGGGAAGAGAAAACAAAACAAGGAGGCGAAAACCTCCTTGTTTTAATTGGGAAATATACTGGATTATATATTGTGAAAAAATATTTTTCAACGTATCCCTCTTGTTATTTCATTCGAATTGTGGAATAATTTTGCTTAATCAGGAGGTAGTAAGGGGGAGGTTTTAATGGGAATTACAATATTTAATGTGGCCGATTACTTTCTAAAACGAGTAGAAACTGAGCAAGGTAGCTCTATTACACATTTAAAGTTACAAAAGTTATGTTATTATGCACAAGCATGGTATTTAGCTTTTGAAGGAGAAAAATTATTCGGCGAAAGATTTGAGGCATGGGTACATGGCCCAGTCAATCCAAATTTATTTCAAAAATACCGTGACTATTCATGGCAGAACTTACCGCCGGTAGAAAATTTTGATTCACACATGTTTACAAGCAAACATTTAGACCATTTAGATGAAGTATGGGATGTGTATGGTAGGTATGATGGCAAATTCCTTGAAGATTTAACTCATCAAGAAGACCCTTGGATTGAAGCGAGACACGGATATGCTCCATCAGAACGTTGTACCGTGGACATTGATACAAATCGAATGAAAATGTATTATCGCCAAAAATTGAAAGAATAGTTAGTGCTATGGGGAAGAAAAAGCGTAAAGGCATCAGTATAATAGAAACCAGTGTGGAGAGAGCTAGGAGAATCCCACAACCACGAAGGCAAGAGTCGAACATACATGAATATCCTACGATTTCTTTTCGACATTTATGTGATAAAAACGGACAGTTGCATGATTTAGAGAAAAAAGGTTTAAAACAATTATCGAACTTTCTGCGTCGCGTTTCAGGAATGACTTGGTCTCAAATTAGATGTAGTGATGGAATAAACATGAAAAAGATTCCCATCACAAGTTTGCGTCACGTATTGCCAAGTTCTGTTTCAGAAGAGGAAGAAATTTTTGAAATGCGCGTATCACAAAGACATAGAATATGGGGATTTCAAAATCAATCTACATTCTATGTGTTATGGTTTGACCCTAAACATGCAATCTGTCTTACATAATGAATAAAAAAGCGATTCCTATATATAGGAATCGCTTTTTTTAGCGGTGAATCTTTTCGATGACGAACTTAGTATATCGGAAATTGTTTAATTAAGCAAATGGAGGAATGTCCCGTGAGAAAAAGAAAAATTCATGGAATGATATGGTTGCAGATATAAAAAGAAACGGTCTTTGTTGACGAAGACACGGGAAGCGTAACGAATCGTGACGAGGAAAAAGGGAATGGCAAATGTGGAATTCTCGAATGATAGCGAAGTGTAGGGAATTATATAAAAAAAGAGCAATCTCAGATTGGGAGAGAATGCTCTGATAATCATATTAGAAATAAAGAAAATTCCTACATAATCTTTTGCAATAAGGAGGACAAGGATATGTTCGCCAGACGTAAAGTAGTTAGAAAACCAAAATTGTCAAAAAGTAAATTTGCTAACGTAACTAAAAAAGATTGGAAAGAAACGAATGAACAGTCAAATAAAGACAGAGGGATTTCTGGTATCACATATTTGGACATAGCAAAAAGCGCCTTCCCCAGCTGAAGGCGCCTCTCACGTGGTGATTCTCTCGATGACATTTACAGTATATCCAACATTATTGAAAAATAGAACTTTTATTGACTAATAATTCTATATGATTTATATTTTATATAGGTTCTCTAATCTATTGCACAACGAAGAATCCGTCTCCTTTTGGAGGCGGATTCTTCGTGTTTACATATCCCAAAAATCGTCCGCTTTTATTCTAGGATCGACTTCCCGAAGGGTTTTTAATATTTTTTGCATTGTTTTTTGAGTAGGAGACCTATCAAAATTATTAGCAAGTTCCCCAATTGTATTTCTACCTAATCCAGATTTTCGCACAAGCCATTCTTGTTCGATATTATGTTTGTCTAAAAATTTACCTAATTTTGTTCGTTTTTTACCTAGACCCCACATCACTTTCACCTCATTAATTAGCATATTACATACAATCATGTCCAATTTTCACTAAAAATAAAACCCTGAAAATGAAGAATATTGTCCAAGCCCTACCCAATATGATGTACCAAGGTAAGAGAAGTTTCACCTATCAAAGTAGTTATCAAGGTAGGAAGGGGTGATTTTACCAAGGTAGGTATCATGGTAAGTTTTCGCTTTCTGCCGTGGTAGCTACCATGGTTCCTATCAAGGTAACACTACCATGGTAATGGGTGCGTAAAGCGTTATTTCACTTGCATTTTATATTCTGTTTATAAAGGGGCGAAAGAAATGAACATCAAGATGGCATCATCAGAAGAAACTTGTGAGTATTGTAAATGTCTGCTATCCGATTGGTTGTTTTGGAGATGGAATGGAAAGAAGTATTGCTCAGAGTCTTGTGCGGAATACGATAAGAAATAAATGACGGGGAGTGGATTCTATGTTTACAAGAAAGCAAGTTATTCCTTTTCGGGATTTTATAGATGGATCATACAAAATGAAAGAGCAGAAAATACAGAGATACCATTCATTAAGTCCGTTAGCATTTGTTCATATGTCGGATTCTATTTTAAATACGTATCTGGCATTAGGGATAATGGGAACGGCTTTAATTGGGGCAGTCATGTTAGAAAGATATCTTGTACGAAATGATTATGTATCAGCGGCCAAATTATTATCCAATGGGATTTATTATGGTGTGAAAATTGGTGGAGTGGGATTTATTACCTATGTATTTTTTCGAATTGTAATTATGTTCTAGGAGGCTTGTCATGGGAATCATAAAAGAATGGCTTCATAAGAGGTCTTTAAAACACCAGATTATTGAGGTGTTCCAAAAGGCAGGTTTATATACGGAACATCAAACACGTGGAGGGAAAATCCCAATTTATCCAAAGGTTCATGCTGTTTTTTCTTCAAACGAAAGCGTGAAATATGTATTTACTATCCCCAACGGATTAGATCCAAAGACAATTGAAAAGAAATGGTTTTGCTTTCAACAAATATTTGGACGGAATGTAGCAATTGAGGGAGATATTAAAAAGTTTGTGCTCAATGTATTTCATTCTGATGGTGGTTTGAAACAATACAACTACAGTTATAAGCAATGGCAACCATTCATAAAAGAATGCCGTCTCCCTGTTATAGTAGGGCGTGACCAGTTTGGAAACATGCTTGTTTATGATATGGTAAACCCCAATACACCCCATTTACTAATTGCAGGAGAAACAGGTAGCGGAAAAAGTAGTATGGTACGTGTTGTACTTTCTACACTCATTCAATACATGCCTCCTGATAAATTATATTTGTACCTAGGCGACTTGAAAAACTCTGAATTTCATTTCTTGCGTAGAGTAAAACATGTGAAAGAAGTGTGCATGGAAGAAATCGAAATGAAAGTCATGCTTCATAAGGTTTGGAATGAAATCAGGGAACGCAGAAAGCTCATGGAAGAATATGAAGTGGATCACATTGATGAGTACAACAAATTAAATCCTGATAAACAGAAACCCTATATTTTGTTAGCTATCGATGAAGTAGCGATGCTACAAGATGAAAAAGAATGTATGACGACAATAGAAAAAATATCGGCAGTTGGTCGGGCGCTAGGTGTATTCCTTATGCTATCCATGCAAAGACCAGACGCAAAGGTGTTAGATGGTAAGTTAAAGCTAAATATGACGGTTAGAATGGGCTTTAAATGCGATAACACAATTAATAGTAATATAATGGGCACACCTGGATCAGAACAATTAGAGCAATCTGGCCAAATGATTTTAAAGTTAAATGGATTAAAGAAAGTGCAAGCTCCTTATTTAGAACTTAATAAAGCAAAGCAAATAGTTGAACCTTACCGTTTACTCAAAGAAGATATAACGCTTCAGAATTCGCTACAACAAGAACTTCCTTTGTTTGGAGTGTTGGAACATGAAGAGTAGAGATAAAGCGATTATAAAAGACTTATGCCGCTTTAGATGCCTATCACGAGATGATATTATCGATTTGCATTTTCAAGGACTCAAGAAAGCTGTGACCAGTTGCAATACGGTTATGAAACGATTAAGGCGAGATGGGAGTGTGGACGTAAATGTGTTACAGAAACCATATATCTACTTTCCACAACCGAGTCCGATTCGAAAAACAAGTCAAAAGATTCCGCACTTTCTTGCTATTGTGAATGTATATAAGCAACTTCTTCAGTACGAAAAGCCTAAATTGTTTAAAGTCGAGCCGAAGTATGGTAAAGCATATATGGAGCCAGACATATTTGCAATTTGGCGACAATCTCCATTTTTCATAGAAGTTCAGAATTCAGTCTACAGTAAGAAAGTTATGCAAGAAAAAGTAAATCGTTACGAATTCTACTTTCATAGTTTGGAATGGCAGCAAGAACCATGGCAACCGAAGAAATCCAAATATTTCCCCTCACTACTCATCATTACGAATACACAATATGATATTTGCTCTCCCAATTTTCGCATATTCCAAACAAAGTCTATTCATGATTTCATGAATCAAATGGCGATTCGGAATTAAAATGATTCGCCAATCATCTTTAGAAATAACGTATCACGAGCAGAAATATCTTTCTTACGATTTGCAAGATTATGTATATCCCTAAAGCTATCGATGTAGTCATAGACCATATGTTTAAACGTGCGTGTAAAGTAACCAACCGGATTTTTCATCAATTTCCCGTTATGCTCGTACTTATGTGTTTTAGAGATTAAGACAGAAGAAGCATTCGCAAGAATGTTGTGGAATACATCTGTATCCGCAAGTAAATTAAATTGTTTTGCAGCTTTCTTTGCGATGTTTCTCGCATTTTTGAAAGATTCATTAATTACTTTAGGGTCAAAAGCAGTTTGTAATTTCATACGCATAGATTGTGGTACACGGTAATCGATGAAATCTACATCCTGTTGAAAAGATTGTGCAACGTTCTCTTTACGTTTATTTATATTTTTACTCTTTTGTTTTAAGGTTTTAGTAGTTGTTTTTGGGGTGTGACAAATTTCATCATTTTTAGCTGGTTCAGGTGTGACAAGTTGTCCGTCTGTATGAATAGGTTGAATCACAATAACATTACTCGTTTGTCTCCTATCACTTTTACGTTTCATTTCGAGTTGTTTAATCATACCAAGGGATTCTAAGTATTGGCATACACGAATAACTGTTCTACGGCTAATATGAAGTGCGTCCGCAATGTTATTTTTGGTTTTAAAAGAAACACCAAGGTATTTAGCGGAATAGTGGTGTAAATGATCGAGTACTGCCATTTGGTTTTTATTTAATTTATATTGTTTCTTATACGCCCGCACAGTGTCATTTAATTCCTTGAGAGTTTGAAAGGATGCTAAGTTTTCATATGTTTCTTCACTTGCAATAATTGAAATCACTTGTTTCTTTTTCATAAGGGCTCGTCTCCTTTGAAAATAAAAAAGCAACAGTATGCCACAAAATGTAAGCAAACTGTTGCTAGGAGACCCTTATGTACGGTAAAATGAGGTACATGAAGAGTTACAGCAGGTGTTTGCCTAGTTAGGTTAGGCGGACGGTATGAAGGGTGCGACAACACCTTTTATACACGCTGTGCTCTTTTATTTTTTGTTTGTTTAATTTCGATTTTTTCGGTAACGAATATGGTCACGAATAACCAGAAAAGTGTTGCCAATTATATTTTTCGATATAGTGAAAAACTGCTTAATATAGCGGTTTGTTGCGCTTTTAGGCAATTTAAGTTTTATATATAATAGAAGGATTTATTCCATATGCAATTTTATCTATTTTTTTAGGATTGAGTAATTCTTTATTTCATCCAGCTGCATCAGCTATGGTCGCAGATGTAACGGCACCAGAAAAAAGAACAGAGGCATATGGTTTATTACGAATGGGACACAATATAGGTGCTGCGATTGGTCCGATAATGGGAGCATCAGTAGTTGTGTTGTCAAAGAATCTTGTGTTTATTATTGCCTCTTCTACAATGCTATTTTATGCGTTACTTGTATTACTTCTTATTCAAGAGACGATGCCAAAGAGGACAGATAAGGAAGAACATAAAGAAAAGGAATCTGGGGCAGTTTGGAAAATTGTAATGCGAGATAAGGCATTAATGATTTACTTATTAGCAGGTATTATCATTTCGATGGGGTTTTCTCAAACAGAAGGCATGTTGCCACTACATTTTGATAACGAAATGAAGCGTATTTTTGGAACGAATAATCCATATCCATATTTAATGGCGTTAAACGGACTATTAGTTGTTTTATTCCAATTTCAAATTTCAAAATGGGCTACGGATAAACCAGTCGGGAAGACGATGTTATATGGTGCATGTTTGTTCGGGATTGGATTATTTTTTATAGGGTGGTTACCGAAGTGGTTTGGAGAGTTTAATACAAATGCTACAGTTATTTTAATAACACTACTGTTCGTTTATGCTATATATACGTTAGGTGAGATGATTATGTCGCCTGTACAGATGACATTTGTAGCAAACTTGGCACCTGAGCATTTGAGAGGGACTTATATGGGCGCTGCAAGTTTGCAGTGGATTACAGGAAGCGCATTTGGTCCACTTTTGGGAGGCTTTTTATTAGATCGATTACTTGGCCACTTTCTATTTACAATTTTAGCTGTAGGATGTGTAGTTGCAGGTATTGTATATATTTCTTTAGATCGCCTTGTTGAGCAAAGGCAAAAAGATACACTAACCAAACAATCTTCTTAGTAAATAGGTGACATACACAAAAAGGGGATTTCTACATATTTTAGGTACATAACTAGATTAGATTGCCATTTTATTTTGTGTAGCTATAAAGAAAATGAAATAAAAAACCAATAAGTGATGTTATTTAATTATTTATGGAAGTTACATTTTATTTCAAATAGGAACTACCTATTTTTATAAAAAGTGCTAAAATAGAAAAATGAAAACAATTGGTTAGGGTGATTTCATTGACGAAAATTAAATTAGGTTTATTATATGGTGGAAAATCAGCTGAGCATCAAGTTTCGCTACAGACGGCTCTTGCTGCTATTAAAGCGTTAAATCAAGATAAATTCGAGATTCATCCAATTTATATTACAGAACAAGGTCAATGGGTACGCGGTGAGCGTATTGAAGGCGAAGTAACAGATGTTGAGGCTTTAAAAATGAGCGGTGCAGAAAATGCGATTTCTCCATTATCATTAAGTACAGAAATCATTCCATCTGCAGCTTCTGAGGAAAACGCTATTGACGTTATTTTCCCATTACTACATGGACCAAACGGTGAAGATGGAACGGTTCAAGGATTATTAGAATTGATGAATATTCCTTATGTAGGAAATGGTGTTCTAGCATCATCTGCTGGTATGGATAAAGTTGTTATGAAAAATATCTTTGCAGAGGCTGGTTTAAAACAAGCAAAATATGCGTCTTTCATCCGCAGTGCATGGGAAAAAAATCGTGAGGAAGCTTATTCTAAAGTAGAAGATAAGTTAGGATATCCTTGCTTCGTAAAACCAGCAAACCTTGGTTCAAGTGTTGGTATTAATAAGTGTAAAAATCGTGAAGAACTTGAGAATGCATTTGTAGAGGCATTCCAATTTGATCGCAAAATTATTGTAGAAGAAAATATTGTAGGTCGTGAAGTAGAAGTTGGTGTACTAGGTAATGATGAGCCGAAATGTTCAGTTGTAGGTGAAATCGTTCCGAAAAAGGACTTCTATGATTATAAGTCGAAATATATCGATGGTGATACGGCGTTAATTATTCCAGCTGAAATGACAGAAGAAGAATCTGATGTAATTAAGCGTGATGCAATTATTGCGTTCCAATCATTAGATGGTGCAGGCTTAACGCGAGCTGATTTCTTCTTAACGAAAGACGGAGAAGTGTATATTAACGAAGTAAACACTATGCCAGGATTTACACCGTTTAGTATGTTCCCTCTATTATGGCAACATACTGGGTTACCGTATCCAGAGTTAATCGAAGAGCTAATTCGTTTAGCGATTGAACGTCACGAAGAAAAACAAAAAATTAAATATACAATCTAACAAAAAAAGGAGGAAGCACTATTCGTAGGAATAGTGCTTCCTCTATGTAAGGAGCGTTTCTATATGATAAAGCGAATGTTAAAGCAAGTAGAACAGATGGTAAATGGTACTGGATTAGCAGAGCAATATGAGGGAACTATTATTCAAGGCGTGTCTATTGATACGAGAAAAATTGAAAAAGGAAACTTATATGTTCCGATTCAAGGGGAGCGTTTCGATGGACATGCTTTTGTAGATAAAGCAGTTGAAAATGGAGCTGTAGCTACATTGTGGATGAAAGATGTAGCAAATCCACCCGAGAATCTTCCGGTTATTTTTGTAGAAGATACGCTATCTGCACTGCAAATGTTAGCGAAAAATTATCGCGATCAATTGGATGTTAAAGTTGTTGGTGTGACAGGTAGTAACGGTAAAACATCCACGAAAGATATTGTGACAAGTATTCTCGCGACTAAGTTCAAAGTTCAAAAAACAGAAGGGAATTTCAATAACCATATTGGGTTACCTCTCACTATTTTAAACTTAGAAGAAAATACAGAAGTAGCTGTATTAGAAATGGGTATGTCAAGCCGAGGAGAGATTGAATTTTTATCTAAGTTAGCTCGTCCTAATGCAGCTATCATTACGAATATTGGTGAGGCACATTTAATGGATTTAGGATCTCGTGAGGCAATTGCTGAAGCGAAATTAGAAATTGTTACAGGGTTACAAGAAGGTGGCGTGTTCGTATATAATGGAGATGAGCCGCTATTAACGAATCGTGTTCCTGAAATGAATTTAGCGGCAGAAACAGTTACGTTTGGTGATGCAAGAGCCAACGATTACTATCCAACGACTGTAACATTACAGGCAACGGGGACACATTTTAAAATGAATAGAGATGAAAATATTTCATTCTACCTACCGGTGTTAGGAAAACATAATGTGTACAATACACTTGCTTCAATGGCAATTGCGACACATTTTGGTGTGACGTGGGAAGAAATGAAACAAGGTTTAGTAACACTTCAAATGACGGGCATGCGTATGGAGATTGTAAAAACGGATAGTGGATTAACAATTATCAACGATGCTTATAATGCAAGTCCGACGGCTATGGAGGCAGCATTCCATTTAATGAACGGTTTAGATGGATTTACTAAAAAAATCGTTGTGCTCGGTGATATGTTAGAACTTGGAAATCAAGAAGTGCAGTTCCATTATGAGGTAGGTAAATTGATCGATCCAGCAAAAATCTCACATGTATTCACATACGGTAGATTAGGAGCTCAAATTGCTGAAGGAGCGAAAATTAATTTCCCTAATGAACGTGTAAAGGCGTATGATAATAAAGAAGAGTTAGTAAGAGATTTACAAGCAGTAGTCGATGCGAAAGATGTTGTATTAATAAAAGCATCTCGCGGTATGAAATTAGAAGAAGTAATTACGATGTTGAAATAATTGGTGTATATAAATAGGGATGATAGTCACGAAAATAGAAGAAACTTATAATAAGCGCTTACAGTAAATGATAAAAAAATAAAAGTAAAGAAAAAGGCCCTGAATATAAAATAAGGTAACAGTTGGGTTTGCTTTTTACACATACAAAACTTATAATTGATAAAGTGTAATAACGTTTAGAAGTATTTTCGTGAAGAATATACGCCCGGTTATATACGTGAGCATTCAGGAAAAGGGCTTTTCCGCAAATTCGGAAAACGCCTTTTTTTAAATGATAAGTATAGGATAGAAAAGGAGAAGTAACATTGACAACATTTCGAGAATTAGGATTAAGTGAGTCTTTACTGCAATCGGTTGAAAGTATGGGCTTTGAAGAGGCTACGCCGATTCAAGCTGAAACAATTCCACATGCATTGCAAGGTAAGGATATTATTGGGCAAGCGCAAACAGGTACAGGGAAAACAGCAGCATTCGGATTACCACTATTAGATAAAGTGGATACAAATAAAGAAGCAGTTCAAGGTATTGTTATCGCGCCAACGCGTGAATTAGCAATTCAAGTTGGAGAAGAGCTATACAAAATTGGTAAACATAAACGTGTTCGTATTCTACCAATTTATGGTGGTCAAGATATTAACCGCCAAATTCGTGCTCTAAAAAAACACCCACACATTATTGTTGGTACGCCGGGTCGTATTTTAGATCATATTAACCGTAAAACACTTCGCTTACAAAACGTAGAGACTGTTGTTCTTGATGAAGCGGATGAAATGTTAAACATGGGCTTCATTGAAGATATTGAAGCGATTTTAACAGATGTGCCAGAAACACATCAAACATTATTATTCTCAGCGACAATGCCAGATCCAATCCGTCGTATTGCTGAGCGTTTCATGACTGAGCCTCAACACATTAAAGTAAAAGCAAAAGAAGTAACAATGCCAAACATTCAGCAGTTCTATTTAGAAGTGCAAGAAAAGAAAAAGTTTGACGTGTTAACACGCTTACTAGATATTCAATCTCCAGAGCTTGCGATCGTATTCGGTCGTACAAAGCGTCGTGTTGATGAATTATCAGAAGCATTAAACTTACGTGGTTATGCAGCAGAAGGTATTCATGGTGACTTAACACAGGCGAAACGTATGTCTGTATTACGTAAATTTAAAGAAGGTGCTATTGAAGTTCTTGTTGCAACAGACGTTGCTGCACGTGGTCTTGATATTTCAGGCGTAACACACGTATACAACTTCGATATCCCACAAGATCCAGAATCATACGTTCACCGTATTGGTCGTACTGGCCGTGCAGGTAAAAAAGGTATTGCAATGTTATTTGTAACACCACGTGAATCAGGACAATTAAAAAATATCGAGCGTACAACAAAACGTAAAGTTGATCGTATGGAAGCACCGACACTTGACGAGGCATTAGAAGGTCAACAACGTTTAATCGCTGAAAAACTTCAAAGCACAATCCAAAATGAGAACTTATCATACTACAAGCGTATTGCAGAAGAAATGTTAGAAGAGAATGACTCTGTAACAGTAGTAGCTGCTGCTTTAAAAATGATGACTAAAGAGCCGGATACAACTCCGATCGCTTTAACATCAGAACCACCAGTTGTTTCAAGAGGTGGCGGTTCTAAGAAACGTGGCGGTAACGGAGGCGGATACCGTGATGGTAACCGTAATCGTAGTCGTGATGGACGCGGCGGTGGCGATGGTCGTAACCGTGATGGACGTAATCGTGACGGAAACCGTGATCGCAATCGTGATGGTGGTAGTCGTGGTCGTAGAGGTGAAGGTCAAGGTCGCCCAGGATCTTCAAATGGACGCGGCGAAAGAAAACATCATAGCCGTCCACAAGCTTAATAAAAAAGAGAATGCCCTTTTGAAGTGACCCCTAAAAGTTAGACACGGTTATTTCATTAGGCAGCTTGATAA
>NZ_JBMDKC010000133.1:0-12191 GCF_057809515.1 Bacillus sp. FG16 | reverse complement strand
CAAAATGATTCCAGAATGTTGGGAACCCCTAAAGGGTTTCCCAACACTCTGAAAACAAGCGCATCATATTGATGCGCTTGTTTTTGTTAATCAATAATTTGAAATTCTTTTAACTCTTTTTCGACATTTTGTAGGAGTTGTTCGCTTTTTTGAAGTACGTTCGTTGGGAAAGTCTCATCATCACCATATTCAACGCCATGAGGATAATAATGTTTTCCTAATAAGGGAGGGAGTAGTTTTACTTCAGCGTGTCTGCTGCCGATATCACCTTCAACAGCAACTCCTTGCACTCGTAAATAATAAACATCTTTTAATATTTCAAATTTATAATCGTATGTAACCCGTTCATAATCCCACTGTCCAGCAAGTACGAAGTGGTTGTTTTCCATGATTTCAGTTAAAAGAGTTAATTCAACGACGGATCCATTAAATTTCGTATTTGTAAATTGCATATAATACCTCCTTTTTTAATGTTACACCATTATTTTTATAATAGTATGAATAATAAGAAAGTGCAATTCATATTGAGAGAAAAGGGATAATCCAGACTTTTTTCACAAAAATATGATATAGTGAAAAGAGTACGGTACACACAAAAAGAAAGAAAATGATTTGTGTATATCTCAATTTTATGTTTTGTTCAGGAGGTATATCGTTTGAAGAAATTATTGCGTATCGTAATGATTACAATTTTAATTTTAGCTGTTGATTTATACGGGAAATTACTCGTTTCACAATATATATTAACGCCATCTCAATCAAAGCAAGAAAATAAAATTGTGAAAAAGAAAAAGCAAATTAAGGAAGACTCCTCAGACACTGTTTTAAATATGATTGGTGAAGACTCTGAAAATTTATTAGCGAAGTGGGGAGAACCCTCTCGAATTGAGCCATCTGCATACGGATATGAATGGTGGGTATACAATCAGGATTTAACTCAGTATGTTCAATTTGGAGTTTCTGAACGTAAAGTTGTAACGGCGTATGCTGCTGGTGAACAAGTTAAGGTTCCGCCTTATTATATAAATGAAAAATATGAAGAAGTATATAAAAAAAGTCCGCTTTCGCATGAAATTTCATTAAAAAGAGGGAAAAATAGTTATCAATTTGAACTATCTGATACTGAAGTCATGGAACAACCGTTAATACCTGTAGAAGATGGATGGGCGCAATTGTATTTTGATCAATTTACACATGAGCTTGTTGGTGTTCGTTATATGGATGATGAAACTTTATTACATCAAAGACCGTATCAGCTCGTTTATTCAGGTGAATTAATAGCGGAACAACCATTGACTCCAGAAAAGATAAAACAAGTAGAAAATGGGAATATGCAACAAATTTTTGATTTAACAAATATCATTCGAAGTCGTCATAAATTACCATTATTAACATGGGATCAGGAAACAGCAGATGTTGCTGTTGGTCACAGTAAAGATATGAAAGACAATAATTATTTTTCTCATGACTCACCTACATTAGGTACGCTAGGAGATCGTTTACAGCGCGGGAAAGTAGGATTTCAACTTGCTGGTGAGAACATAGCGGCGCAACATAGTGATGGAATTGCGGCAGTGCAAGGCTGGTTAAATAGTGAGGGGCATAGAAAGAATTTATTAAATGAACAATTTACAGGATTAGGTGTTGGTGTATACGATAAATTTTATACACAAAATTTTATTCGAAAATAAAGCGAAACTGTAAGCGGTGGGGTGTTACATCACCTAATTAGTTACTTCGTATTCACTGAATTGTAGGTGGGAATCTGACCGTATGCAAATAGCAGAAAAAAAGGTGCATGAATCGTCTAAAAATAGGCGAACCATGCGCCTTTTTTTTCTTACTATATAGTAGATATACATGGAGAGGTGAGGATTATGCCAACAACAAAAGGACCGTTACATCCATCGGTTCAACAGTTTAAAGAATTTGTAAACCATCACCCTAAAATGGTTCATGAGGTTAGAAGTGGTCACAAAACTTGGCAACAATTTTATGAAGAATGGTACTTACTTGGTGAAGAAGATCCAATATGGGCAACTTATAGACCCGATGGAGCGCCTGCGTTTTCTTCGGTAAAAGAAAATAAGAAAGAAAAAGATAATCGAACTGAAGAGGAAAAAACTGCTGATGTGATGGGGCAAATGCTTTCTTTTTTTAAAAAGTTGGACGTGGAACAAATGCAGAACCATTTAGCCAATGTGACGAGTGCTATTGGGAGCGTGCAACAAGTTATTCAGCAATTTCAAGGTAACCGTACGCAGCAAGAACAAAGTACTTCAGAAAATAACCCGTTTTTCTTTCAAAAGGATTAGGGGGAAAGATGATGAGAGCAGAAATTATGGAGTTTATAAAGGCTGATGAGGATTTATCTCGCTATATTAGAGAGCAACCGTACTGGTATAGAAAATTAACGCGAAATCCTGAAGAAAAAGAGGCTTTTGAGTTAGCGGCGATGCAACATTTCAAAAAAACAATACCAGATAAAGTGGAAAAATTTCAAAATCAATTGGCCGTTGCTTCGATCATGATTGATATGTTTCAGTATATGAAGCAACAAAATGCAACCTAATTGGAAGTGAAAAATATGTCCGTCATGCAGAACTTTTGTTACAATAGAGGTTGATTATTTAAAAAGGAGTTGCAGCATGACGGAAATTTGTTTAGTACGACATGGACAAACTGATTGGAACTTTCAAGAAATTATTCAGGGGCGAGAAGATATTCCGCTTAATGAAGTTGGTAAGAAGCAAGCGAGTCAAAGTGCAGCTGCTTTACAAGAAGAAACGTGGGATATTATTATAAGTAGCCCGTTAATTAGAGCGCAAGAAACGGCTAATGAAATCGCAAAGGCAGCTGGATTACAATCGATTTTATTAGATGAGCGATTTGTTGAACGGAATTTTGGAGAAGCTTCAGGGAAGCCAGTTGCGGCTGTTAGAGAGTTGATTGCTGAGGGTAAAGTAGAAGGTATGGAGCAAGATGAAGAGATTGTAGCTCGTTGTTTTGCTGCTTTAGAAGATGTTGCAACAACTCATTTTGGCAAACGTATTATTATTGTTGCTCACTCACACGCGATAAAAGCGATTTTACATGCCATTGAACCAGATGAAATTACATTTAAGACACCATTAAAAAATGCGTGTATTAGTTATGTGAAACAAAATAGTGGGAAATGGGATGTTCTTAAATATAATATAGCGGAACATATTAATGTATAAGTGTGTACGGATATAGTGTGAAAATAGTTTCATTATATCTTTCTTTTGAGTAAGTCACTTCAATTAGTAGTTCTAATCTAAATGTGGTATGATGGATACTCGGAGGTGTCTCTCATGATTGTAGCGACGCTAGAAAGCGTATTAATATTAGATAAGGCAGAGCAGCTTGCAAAAGCGATTATCTGTTCAGATATAGCAGAAGATTATCGTAAGTATTATAGAGAATTACATGAAGATATGGAACTTCAGACGTTAATTCAGCAATTTACAGCGATGAAAGAACGGTATGAGGAAGTACAGCGTTTTGGAAAATACCATCCTGACTATACTACCGTGTCGATGAAAATGAGAGAATTAAAGCGTTCTGTGGACTTACATGATAAGGTTGCAGCTTTTAAAAGAGCAGAAACTGCTTTGCAGAAGTTATTAGACGAAGTTAGTGTAGCAATCGGTTCGGAAGTGTCTTCTTCCATTAAGGTGCCAACAGGAAATCCATTCTTTGATGCTGGTGGCTGTGGTGGAGGTTGTGGTACTGGCGGAGGTTGTGGTTGTAAAAAAACGGGGTGATGTACCCCGTTTTTTAGAAGTTGGAAGAAAACGTATACAGAGTTTGTCCTGTAATGTTATAAATTTCTGATTGGTTTTCATAGAATATAAAATATATGTTTTTAAAAGGAGAAGATGGAGAAGATTATGTTCGGGCAACGACAAAGTATGATTGTTTATTTACATTCATTGAAACATGCCAAGATTTTAAGGAAATATGGTAACATACATTACATATCAAAACGATTAAAATATGCTGTAGTATATTGTGACATGGAACAAATTGAGCATATGATGCATAAGTTGAACAAACTTCCTTTTGTGAAAAAGATAGAACAGTCGTATCGCCCGTATTTAAAAACGGAATTTGAAAATTCCCGTCCTGATCGAGCAAAAGAATACGATTATAGCTAATAGAAAAAATCCCCTGCTAAATTTAGTGGGGGATTTTTCATTTGAAATAAAGTGTTATTTCATCGGAGGAATGAAATTGTTCATTCGTAAAATACCAATTAAATGATTAAAAAATAGTTCTTTTTCTGGGAAAGTTGTAGATGGCTTTACAGTAAAGGTAGCCACTTTTTTCCCGAGTTGCGCTGCCGTTTCTTCAAATAAAACGACACGTTTACTTTTTTTATTTTCAAATACAGGAATGCCTTCACGACATATGTATAATGGTTGGAAATCACCAGTAGTAGTTGGTTTTAATATTACAACAAGCGAACACACTTTTTTATCGTTTTTTATCGTTTCAAATTGTAACATATGTGCTATACGTTCTTGATTTGTTTTGGCAATTTCAAGTAATTCATATAAATCAGAGTAGCCTTCTCCGAGTTCTATAAAGCGTTGAATCATATTTTTTCCTCCTCTTTCTTTTACTGTACCATTTCACTTTTTAAATGAAAAGCACACAAAGAAAAAAAACCCTGCATAGCAGGGCCCTTCTTATACTAGCATGTACTAGTAAGAAGGCAAAGGGAGAGGAGAAACCGGAGGAAGAACTTATGGGGAAACGTAAGTCTTCTCCGCGGTTGGCAACAACATCGAAGGTGATGTTGTTATAATTATTTATGTCCAATCTAAATGAAGATATACATAATGAAATTAAATTTTATGTAGGGCTTCTTATTTTTCTTTTTTTTATTTTATGATAGGATAAAAAAGATAAAGTGGAACTAATATACATATTGGATTCATATTAGTGAATGATGAGATGAATACATAAAAATAATGAGTGGTTATTTGATGCCGAGTTTTCCTATAGTTAAGTGAATGTGGTTTGTTAACGGTTACCGAAGTGAGAATGGCTTTCTATAATCGCTCGATAGATTGAAATAAAGGTAGTGACAACAGATGAGAGTAGTTTCAGGAAAATGTAAAGGACACCCACTTAAAGCGGTTCCTGGTAATACAACACGTCCAACGACAGATAAAGTAAAAGAATCTATTTTTAATATGATAGGTCCTTATTTTGATGGTGGTATCGCCCTTGATTTATTTGGGGGTAGTGGTGGTCTGGGAATTGAGGCTTTGAGCAGAGGGATCGATAAAGCAATTTTTGTTGATCGGGATAGTAAAGCGATAAAAGTAATTCATCAAAATTTAGAAAGTTGTAGAATACAGGAGCAAGCTGAAGTATATCGAAATGATGCGGAACGTGCAGTAAAGGCGCTTATAAAACGTGAAATGTCATTCGATCTTATATTAATAGATCCACCATATAAAGAGCAAAAAATTGTATCTTTAATTAGTGTAATGGATCAACATGGATTGCTACATAGTGATGGATTAATTATGGCAGAGCATGGTAATGATGTAGTTTTACCTGATTCCATAGGGGGGCTTGCCAAAGTGCGGGCTGAGAATTATGGTATTACAGCGATATCGATTTATAAGTATGAAGGTGAGGGGACGGAATGACAAGTATAGCTATTTCTTCAGGAAGTTTTGATCCAATTACCCTAGGGCATCTGGATATTATTAAAAGGGGAGCAAAAGTATTTGATGAGGTATATGTAGTTGTTTTAAACAATTCATCAAAAAAACCGTTCTTTTCAGTCGAAGAGCGCTTAGAATTAATTCGTGAAGCAACAAAGGATATCCCGAATGTGAAAGTAGATTCACATAGTGGATTATTGGTGGAGTATGCAAAAATGCGTAATGCAAACGCGATATTACGTGGTTTACGAGCGGTATCTGATTTTGAATACGAGATGCAAATCACTTCTATGAATCGAAAATTAGATGAAAACATTGAAACCTTCTTTATTATGACGAACAACCAATATTCATTTTTAAGCTCGAGTATTGTGAAAGAAGTTGCGAGATATGGAGGAAGTGTAGTAGATCTTGTGCCTCCTATTGTAGAGCGTGCTTTAAAAGAAAAGTTTCAAACCCCGTTAAAGTGAACGGGGTTTTTCTTTATACGTGCGAAAAAATAATAAAATAACATATAAATATAGACAAAATAATGTAAAAATTGGTCCGTAATGTATAAAAGATGTCCAAATTTCATGTAGTATAGAAGGATGCTTGGATAAAAATACAGGAATATCTTTTTGCATAGGTGAGAAAGAACTCACTTTCTCATAAAATGGTGTCCAAAATATAAATGTAAAAATAGGGGCAAGAATACTTTGAATAATTCGTGCGAAAAAATAGGGTTTAAATCGGATGTCTGTTTCAGCTAATATGCTAGCAACCTGTGCCTGAATAGAAAGACCGCTAAATGCTAAAATGAAGCTTGTTACCATAGCTTGTTGTAAGAGGGGTGTTTCATTTATTTGACTAATCATTTGGCTTCCGAGTGTCATTTCGAAAATACCTGATAATATAGGCATACTAAAATCTGTACTTAGTTGGAAGAATGATAAAATATGTTGCATAATAAAAGAAAGAGTTGCTGTAATGTGGAATACAGTAATCATTTTATTTAACACAGAGAATAAAATAATAAATCCGCCAATCATAAGTAATGTTTGAATAGAAGAAACAATAGCATCCCCAAGTAATTTTCCGATTGGTCTTTTTTCTTGTAAGCGTGTCTCGTGAAGAATTAAAAAAGGGTTTTGAAAGGGTCGTTTTTTTGTAGTGTGTTTATTATTTTTGTAAGCGGTATTATGGCCGTGAAAACGCATAATTAATCCGACAGCAAAGTTACTTAAATAATGGGCAGCCGCTAATATAATCCCTAATTTCGGATTATTAAAAAAACCGATAGACACAGCACCGAAAATAAAAAGTGGATTAGAAGAATTTGTGAAAGAAACGAGGCGTTCCGCTTCAATCTGAGTTAAAAGATTGCTTTTTCGTAGCCTAGCGCTTAATTTGGCGCCTGCAGGGAAACCTGAAGCCATTCCCATCGCCCAAACGAATCCACCTATCCCTGGAACGCGAAAAAGTGGGCGCATGAGTGGTTCTAATATAACGCCAATAAATTTTACAACACCGATACTAATTAGAAGTTCTGCAATGATGAAAAACGGTAGTAGTGAAGGGAATACAACTTCCCACCATATATTTAACCCGCGAATAGAAGCTTGCAAAGCGGCTTGGGGGTGGAGTACAAGAGAAAAGGTTAAAAATAGCGTTGATATGGTAAGGAAAGCGGTTTTCCATTTTTCATACATGTAAGTAAATCCCCCTTTGTCCCAAAAAACGTTCATTTCAGTATACGTGGATACGTAGTGAATTTAGACCATAAGTATGAAAAAGGAATGAAAAAAATTAAAGGGTGAGAAAAATGAAAGAACCAAAGATTGGTTTAGCACTTGGGTCTGGGGGAGCGAAAGGGTTTGCTCATATCGGTGTAATAAAGGTTTTAAGGGAAGCGGGTATCCCCATTCATATGATTGCAGGAAGTAGTATGGGGGCGCTAATAGGTACGTTTTATGCGGCAAGTAGTAACGTTGAAAGATTGTATAAATTGGCATCTGTTTTTAAGCGGAAGTATTATTTAGATTTCACCGTACCCAAAATGGGATTTATTGCTGGAAAACGTGTCAAAGATATGATTAAAATGTTTACATATAATAAAAATCTAGAAGAGTTAGATATCCCGACGGCTGTTGTGGCTACTGACATATTGAAGGGGGAAAAAGTGGTCTTTACAAGTGGGCCAGTTGCAGATGCGGTGAGGGCTAGTATATCTGTTCCTGGAGTGTTTGTACCAGAAAAAATAGATGGACGATTATTAGTGGATGGTGGAGTTATTGATCGCATCCCGGTATCGGTTGTAAAAGAATTAGGGGCCGATATTGTTATCGCTGTTGATGTGTCTCCAATTAAGGTGAATGGCGATGTTACGTCCATTTATGACGTAATCATGCAAAGTATTGAAATTATGCAGCATGAGCTTGTAATGAATCGGCAAATTGCATCGGATTTAATGATGCGACCAGCTGTAGAGCAATTTAGTTCACGTGCTTTTACAAACATTGAAGACATTATTCGAGTTGGAGAAGTAGAAGCGGAAAAACATATTTCAAATATTTATTTATTAATTGAGCAGTGGAAGGAGAAACATAATGTTTAAGCGTTTTCGGTTTATATATGCAATCTTAATAGGGGTTATATTGGCGATGTTACTTGTTTATGTGCGTTTACCGTATTATGTAACAAAACCAGGAATGGCTGCCAAATTAGAGCCTTACGTTCAAGTTGAGGGTGGAACGAAAGAATCTGGTGATTTTATGCTTGTTACGGTTTCAATGGGACCAGCAAATGTGGTGAATTTAATAGCGGCACAGTTTAATAAATATACACATATTTCAAAAGCGGGAGAAATATTGCAAAAAGGTGAGAGTGATGAAGAATATCAATTTCGCCAAAATTATGCGATGAAAGATTCACAAAATGCAGCAATTTATAATGCATATAAACGTGCGAATCGCTCCGTTTCTTTTGAAAATAAAGGTGTATTAGTTGCTGGTGTGGCAAAGGGAATGCCGTCAGAAGGAAAGCTTAAGCTTGGTGATGTTATTATAGCTGTTGACGGAAAAACATTTGAAAAAACGGAGCAATTTATTGAATATATGACTGGGAAAAAAGAAAGTGATGCTGTAAATATTGAGTACATGAGAAATGGAAAACAATTGAAAGAAAATTTAAATGTAAAGACGATTCCTAATGGAAATGGACGTGTGGGTATAGGTGTTTCTATCGTTACGGAGAGAGAATTAGTAGTCGATCCGAAAGTGAAAATTAATTCTCATGAAATTGGTGGACCATCCGCAGGTTTAATGTTCACATTAGAAATATATAATCAACTTGTGGAAGAAGACTTAACAAAAGGACATGAAATAGCTGGAACAGGTACGATAAATGAAAAAGGAGAAGTTGGTCCGATTGGTGGTATAAATCAAAAAGTGGTGGCTGCTAGCGATGCCGGGGCTGAAGTGTTCTTTGCGCCAAATGAAAAAGGTGCGGAGAAATCGAACTATAAAGATGCGCTTGAGACTGCAAAGGATATTAAAACAAAAATGAAAATTGTACCAGTGGATACGCTGGATGATGCATTAACATATTTAGAAAAGATGGATAAAGAAAAAACCTCTCTGAAATAGAGAGGTTTTTTATAGAAATTTTGTCGTTGTTTCATCATAGCGAATAGGATGGTGTGTTATGTCTTGTTTTAATAGTTGCGTGCGTAACGGTTCGTGCATGATGGAAAAATATACAGAGTTTGCTTTTTTCTCTATATCTAAAGCAGCATGGTCAAATGTTTTTGTATGAGTAAGGATTGGAAGTTCAATTTTTTTCTTGTTTTTTGAAAGGTAAGTTTGTCCTTTTTGTGACATGCCTAGCAGGCGGATATATGGTGCATGTTGTTCTATATTTGCGCTACGTATTTCCTCTTTTGTTGTGTTTGTTAAAATGTGTGTACAAGCTCTTTGTAATCTAGTCCATGTATAACGTTTTGTTTTTAATGCTTCCATGAATGAATAGAAGGAGGAACTGTTTTGTATTTTTGATAAAATACGATGCTCTAAACCTTCTTCTATTTCATATATATGTCGTAAGTCCCCTGGAGACATCGTCATGAGTTTATATTTAAAAAATGAAAAGTATTGTTCCCAATTATGTAATATCCCGTAGTTTTGTTTGTAATTTGCTAAAAGCGAAGCGTTTGCCTGTGGGAGAAAAGGTTCAATTGTTGTAAATGATCCTTCTTCGCTAAAGAGTTGTTTTCGAATGCTTGTCGCGCTTGCAATATGTTGGTCATTAAATGTTTCATCATGGTAATGAGAGGCGAATCTTTTTATAGTTTGAGCTTGTATAGAGCTATTTTGTGACAGAATTGCTTTAATGTATTGGAAGCCTAAAATATTATTTGGTTGTGACATATCTATGTTTTTTTCGGATGTTAAAATGTGTGCAAAAGCATCCGATGTTGCTTTTGCATAACTATTGCCAGCGTCCATGAATTGTTTTACAAGGCAGTTAAAAGTCTCTTCTTCGTTTTTTTGTACGGAGATGGTATTATAAAAATTTTCGATTTGTCCATCCTCACTACCGAAACAAATTTCAGAAACATGTAGGGCATTTAAAATGGAAATGGCACCATTTGCGAAGGTTTCAGCCTTTTGTGTTGCAAAGACGTATGGAAGCTCTACAACAAGGTCTACGCCGTTTGCTAAGGCCATTTTAGTGCGATACCATTTGGAAATGAGTGCGGGCTCACCACGCTGTAAAAAAGGACCACTCATAACGGCAATTATTATATCGGATTGTGTTAACTTTTTTGTCTCTTGCACATGATAAAGATGACCGTTATGAAAAGGGTTATATTCAACAACAATACCACTAGCTTTTATGGTAATCTCTCCTTTCGATGTAGCATCTTTTTGAAAAACGTGATACTCTATATATTATTTACTATGATGACTTCATTATAGTGTAAAGAAAAAACATTGACAAATATAAAATGGCTAGCTATAATTTTGTTTGTTGCCTTGAGGTGATATGATATGAAATGGTCCATCCATCAATTGAATAAATTGAGAAATAAAGGATTGACATTGGATGAGATGGTAGATGTAAGTGAGCTAAAAGAGGTCGAGAAAGATATTCGTGAAATTAATCCTGTTCATGTAACGGGAAGAGTTGATTTTGGCTCCGGTAAGTTTACGTTTCATCTACATATAACTGGAAGCATGGTTTTACCATGTTCTCGCTCTTTAGTAGATGTGACATTACCATTTGACATTAAAACAACTGAGGTGTTCCAAACTTCACAAGAAGAATTTGAAACTGAAGCTGAAATTCATTGTTTAGAAGGAGAAGTACTTGACTTACTGCCCGTAATCAAGGAAAATATACTTTTGGAGATTCCAATGCAAATTTTCAGTGATGATGTTTCTGGTGGAGCACCGACGCAAGGTCAAGACTGGCAAGTGATTTCGGAAGAAGACAAAGAAAAGACTGTTGATCCAAGATTGGCAGGACTTGCAAAGTTTTTTGACAAATAATCGGAAGACTGGTTCAGGCCTTCATATGAAAATAACTATTTCTTTTAAGGAGGTGGGAAGAATGGCTGTACCTTTTAGAAGAACTTCTAAAACAGTAAAAAGAAAGCGTCGTACGCATTTCAAATTATCAGTACCTGGTATGGTAGAGTGCCCAAGCTGTGGTGAAGCGAAATTAGCTCACCGTGTATGTAAAGCATGCGGTACTTACAAAGGTAAAGAAGTAATCAGCAAGTAATTGCGGGGAAATAAACGCAGAAGATATCTTCTGCGTTTATTTTTTTTTTTTGTCTTAATCTTTAGTTGTTGTATTCTATCTTTTCTAGTAACTGCATATGCTTAATAAAAAATGCATAGGGAGGACTAGAGAAATGGCGACAACAAGACAAGATGCTTGGACTGATGATGAAGATTTGCTTCTGGCAGAAGTAGTACTCCGGCATATTCGAGAAGGTGGAACACAACTTTCTGCCTTTAAGGAAGTGGGGAAAAATTTATCTCGTACACCAGCAGCATGTGGATTTAGATGGAATTCTTACGTAAGAAAGCAATATAAAGAACGTATTGAGGAAGCGAAGCAACTTCGTAAAGTAGAAAATTATGAAGTGAAAGAGACAAAGGTGTTAGAACCTACGTCAATTACGTTGAATGATGTTATTGATTTCTTGCAAAATTATAAAGATGAAAACTCTTTAACGGTGTTGCAACAACAAGTTGAATCATTACAAACAGAAAGAGAGCGTCTTCTGGAGCGATTATCAGTATATGAGGAAGAGTATAGAACATTGCTTGATTATATCGATCAAAAAAGAAGTGTAATGGTAGCGGAAAGAAACAATGCTCGCTCGACTGAGAAGTTAGAGAAGCTTAAGAAATAAAAAACAGCTGTTATACAGCTGTTTTTTTCAGAGTGTTGGGAAACCCTTTAGGGGTTCCCAACATTCTGGAATCATTT
>NZ_JBMDKC010000132.1:0-12463 GCF_057809515.1 Bacillus sp. FG16 | reverse complement strand
AACGTTTTTTTGTACTTGGGGGTAGTAAAAAGGCTTAAGTTGATGGGCATGGGGTGTACATACAATAAATATGTTTTGCTATAAAAACGATTTTTTCTATCATGCCTTTCGAGAGGACTCCCACCTCTAAACGTAAATGAAGGTGGTGAGGTGAATCGAAAGAAATATTTTATTTTCAAGTAAAAACAGAAACGTATGTTCCATTTTTGCTATAATATCCTTAACAGGAGGTGAATAAAATGACAAAGGAAAATCCATCAAACTATAAAACTCTTCAAATCTGGATTAAAAAAGGGCATCGTATGTATTCTTATTTTCAAGAATGTTGTCATAACGCTAAGAACATGTACAACACCACAAACTTTTATATACGCCAGGTGTACACTGGATTAACGCAAGAAAAAGAGTTGCAGCCTTTGCAAAAAGAAGTTCTGGATCATATTCATAAAAATATTGGTAAGATGAATGACACACAACGTCTTGCCTATCAGAAGAAATTGGAAAAAGAGAAATTAAAGCCTAAAGAAGAACAGAAAGAGATTACATGTAATTTGTTTTCAGAACCTAATTTTGAAAAACCTTATGTAGATTACAACTTTCTAGATGCACTATTTAAGGCTATGATTCAAAATGATTATCGAGCTTTGCCTACGCAATGTAGCCAGTCAATCATGAAAGGTTTGTTCCAAAATTGGGAATCTTTTTTTTGCTAGTTTAAAAGACTATAAAAAGAATCCAAACAAATATGCTGGACCGCCTAGAATTCCAAAGTATATTCGTTCTTCTGAAAAAGAGATTCTGTATACAAACCAAGATTGCATCATTAAAAACGATAGATTTTTAAAGTTTCCAAAGACGAAATTGCAATTAAATATTGGGAAACTAGGTTTCACTGAGGGTAAACTGAAACAAGTTCGTGTGATTCCAAAATACAATGAATATGTAGTGGAATTGGTAATTGATGTTCCTTCTGAACAACAAATGATTGAAGAGAATGCTCGTTATATGAGTATTGATTTAGGGATTGATAACCTTGCAACCATCGTAACAAACACAGGTATGAAACCTGTCCTTGTTAAGGGCAAACATGTCAAAAGCATAAATCAATATTACAACAAAATGAAGAGTCATTTTACAAGCGTTCTTAGAAATGGAAAACAAACGAATGAAGGGCCTTTTACTTCTAAAAGGATAGAAAAACTTCATCAAAAACGTTACTTGAAAATAAAAGACGTCTTCCATAAAGTTAGTCACCATATCGTAAAACTAGCTCAAGAAGAAGAAGTTTGTAAAATTGTTATTGGTCAAAACAAAAGTTGGAAACAAGAAACGAATATGGGAAAAAGAAATAACCAAACGTTTTGTCATATCCCACATAGTTTATTGATTCAAATGACTACATACAAAGCAAATGCTGTAGGCATTCAAGTTGTTGTAACTGAAGAATCATATACATCGAAAGCAAGTTTTCTGGATAACGACTTCATTCCAACGTATGGAGAAAATGACCAAAATACAACTTTTTCAGGAAAACGAATAGAGCGCGGCATATATCGTTCAGCAAATAAAACTTTAATTAATGCAGATGTAAATGCTGCGGCTAACATTTTACGAAAGGTAATCCCAAATGCATGGACAAATGGGATAGAGGGGTTAGGCGTGAAACAGCTCGCTAATGTGTTAACTCCCCTGACGTTAATCGTCCGTTAGGTCGAAACGTTAGAAACCCCCACTTCAAGATTTGCTAAGTGGGGGAGTGTTCATATGCTATAATGTAGAAACATATAGCTAGAAGGAGATGTACGAAATGATTCCAGTAACAATATTAACTGGTTTTCTTGGATCAGGGAAAACGACTTTATTAAATCGTATTTTATCAGAAAATCACGGTAAGAAATTAGCGGTGATTGTAAATGAAATAGGGCAAATTGGCATTGATAATCAGTTGATTATGAATGTAGAAGAAGAAATTATGGAAATGACAAATGGCTGTTTATGCTGTACTGTACGTGAAGATTTACTCGTTGCTTTAAAACAGTTACTGGACGTAAAAGCGGAAGGAAAAATGGATTTTGATGGTTTAGTAATTGAAACGACTGGCCTTGCAAATCCAGGGCCGATTATTCAAACATTCTTTTTAGATCCAGTCATTCAATCTGCATACCAAATTAATGGTGTTGTAACGGTGGTAGATAGTTATCATATACATAAACATTTTGAAAAAGGATTAGAAGCAAAAGAGCAAATTGCGTTTGCTGATGTCGTTTTAGTAAATAAATTAGACTTAATTGAAGAGAGTGAGAAAGAAAATCTCTTGCATGAAATTCAAGGAATTAACCCGACTGCAAAGTTAATTGAGGCGACTAACTGTGAGGTAGATATACCATCTTTATTACAAATCCAAACGTTTAAAACGAAAGATACGTTGCAAATTTACCCTCATAAAGAACATAACCACTTAGAAGGTGTGAAATCATTTGTATTACGTGAAGAACGTCCGCTGGATTTACAAAAGCTTAATGAGTGGATGTCAGCTGTCGTTCAAGAGCTAGGAGAATATTTATATCGTTACAAAGGAATTTTATCGATAGACGGAGTAGATAAACGTATCGTTTTCCAAGGTGTACATACGTTATTTGCCGCTTCGTACGATAGAGAGTGGCAAGAGGGCGAAAAGCGTATAAGTGAAGTAGTTTTCATCGGAAGAGATATTAATAAAGAGTGGTTCCAAGAACATTTTGAAGAGTGTGTGAAATAAGTCTGCGTAAATTGCAGGCTTATTTTTTATGAGCATTCTATTAGATTACAAAACAGAATTAAATAAGGGAAAGAAACTAAAAATTGATACATGTATAATAAAAAGCCTGTTTTCACAGGCTTGTATTTTCGTCTATTAGTAACTCCATTACAACACCTACAACTGGACCTTCATCATCAATATCACCATTTAATCGGAAACCAAATGATTCATAAAGTCCCATTGCAAGTTTGTTGTCTGGATGTAAACTTAAGTAAATTATTTTGCATTCAAATTTTTCTTGTAAGAATTGAATGAGTAAGTGAAGGAAACGTTTTGCGTATCCTTTCCCTTGATATTGTTGGTCAATCATAAAGCGATCGAGCCATACGCTTTTATGTTTTATTGAATACCATCCATACATTGCATAACCTACAAGTGTTTCTCCATCATATAAACCTACTGACGTTCCGTTTCCTTCATATAATGATTCTGCTAAAGAAAACGCATTACTTTCAATAAATTGTTGCTGATCTTTTGCGACGTCTAAGGCAACTACTGAACGCCAATTTTTTGCTGTTACTTCACAAATGTGAAGATTCATAATTCCAACTCACCTTCTAAATTAATATAGCTTTAAAGCTAATATGGATAATTTTACTTGTTATTTTGGTCAAGTCAAGGATAAATACATAAAAAGGCAGCTGAATACTAGATTCAGCTGCCTAGAAAATATAATGGATTAGTTTGTTGCTTCTTTCAATGTGTTTACGTTTTCTTCCATTAAAGTGAAGTAATCTTTATTATTTTTTGCATCATCTTCAGAAACAGTAGCTAAGTGATTTAAGCGTAAAACTTTTGTACCAGTTTCTTTTTGAATAACAGATGCTACTTTTGGAGTAGAGAAAGTTTCGAATAAAATATATTTTAGATTATGTTCTTTTACTGTTTTTGTAATATCAGCAAGCTGTTTTTGAGATGGTTCATCAGAAGCTGAAATTCCAGCGATAGGAATTTGTTTTAGGCCGTATCGTTGTTCCCAGTAACCATAGGCAGCATGAGAAACTAAAATTTCTTTCGTTTTTGCGTTCGCTACAGCTGCCTTAAATTGATCGTCTAAATCAGTAAATTTAGTTTGAAGTGCTGCGAAGTTTTTTTCGAATTCTTGTTTATGTTCAGGTTGTAATTCTACAAGTGCATTTTTAATTTTTTCTGCCTGTTTCATTGCTAGAGTAGGGTCTAACCAAATATGCGGGTCTTTATCGTGATGGTGTTCATCTTCTTTATGGCCATCTCCATGATCATGATGCTCTTCTTCAGTAGAAGCACGAAGCTCAATACCTTGAGATGCATTTACAATTTTAACATTTTCTTTTTGTAATGTTTTTTCCATTTTTTCAGCAAATGGTTCTAATTCAGCGCCGTTATAAACGAATAAATCGGCTTTTGCAACTTGTACTGTTTGTTTTTGACTTGGTTCAAATGTATGTGAATCTGCACCAGGTGGGTAAATTGCTTCAACATTTACATAGTCGCCACCGATTTTCTTTGCGAAATCAGCAAGTGGGAAAATTGTTGTATAAACTGTTAGCTTTCCATCTTTCTTGGCATTACTTTCTTTTTTATTTGAGCAGCCAGCGAAAATTAAGGTAAAAATAAGTAAGAATGAAAATATAGTCAATCTTTTAGGCATGAAGTTCTCCTCTTTTCTTTTTTACGGATATATTTTCCCCAATTATAGAAGAAAAATATCATTTTAATACAAAACGGAATAATTACGTTTTAGTTTGCGAACTTAGTATAATACATCTTTAATAAAGTTGCAATAAATAATAATCATTCCGATTTGTTTTTGTTATAAAGTTGTCAAATATAAGTGTATTATTTTTGCAAATGCATGCATATGTGACAACGCTGTTTTCATATATTGAAAAGGAGGTTAAAGAGGGGGATGAGCGCTTGGGTTACTTAATGGAAGCTATTTTATTAATATTAGCGGTAGTATTGCCATTATCTTTCGTATTAATTTTTTTAAGAAGATTAATAAGTAATTTAGGGGACGCTACAACAATAACGAAATTACAAGAGAGAGATGAGAAAAAAGAGTGAGTAAAATAAGAGCAGGAAACTCCTAAAGGTTGTATTTTACTGAAGGAGAGAAAAGTAAAATAAGAGGTATATGCATATATGAATAAGCGAACAGCGTTAATACTTGGTGCAAGTGGTTTAGTTGGACAAGAGATAACGCGTCTATTACTTGAATCAGATTACTACGATTCGGTTACTATTTTTGTAAGAGAGCCAATGCAATTGCAACATGAGAAGTTACAGCAGAAACAAGTTGATTTTTCGGTATTAGAGGAATATAAAGAGTTCTTTGCTGTGGATGATGTTTTTAGTTGCTTAGGAACAACAATAAAAAAAGCAAAAACAAAAGCAAATTTTAAAAAAGTAGATTATGAATATACGTTACGAGCTGCTTGTTTAGCTGAAAAACAAGGGGTGCAAAATTTCCTTGTTGTGTCTTCTATGGGAGCGAATCCTAAATCATTTTTCTTTTATTCACAAGTGAAAGGAAAAATGGAAGAAGAATTGCAAAAGTTAGTGATCGGTGGTATTCACATTTTTAGACCATCATTATTAGTAGGAAACCGACAAGAATTTCGTTTCGGCGAACGAATGGCTGAAAAGTTATCTCGTATTATTCCTTTTATTTTTAAAGGGGCTTTCAAAAAGTATAAACCAATTTCAGCTAAAGATGTGGCGAAAGGGATGTATATAACCGCGCTGCGAGAAGAATCGGGTATCCATACTTATAATTCAAATGAAATTACAACGATAGAATAAATAAAACCGAGAAGAATGACTTCTCGGTTTTATTTATTCGTATGCATTTTTCCTGGTGCTCGCTTATATTGGTGAGGTTCTTGCAATTCAAAGCCAAGTTCATTGGCCGCTATTCTTGGGAAGTACGGATTGCGAAGTAATTCACGTCCGATGAAAATTAAATCTGCTTCGTTATTATTTAAAATTTGCTCTGCTTGTGACCCAGTCGTAATCAATCCGACTGCACCAGTTGCAATCTTAGTATGCTCTTTAATATGTTTGGCGTATTGTACTTGGTAACCAGGATACACATCAATATGTGCTGGTACAACTGCACCAGAACTACAATCGATTAAATCTATTCCCTGTTCTTTCATCCACTTTGTATACTGAACATAATCTTGAACTGTAAGCCCGTCAGGATGATAATCATTTGCTGAAATACGAACGAATATTGGTCCGTCCCAAACTTCATTTACAGAGTCGATGATTTCGCGTAAGAAACGATATCGGTTTTCAGGTGAGCCGCCGTATTCATCCGTTCGTTTATTAGTAAGTGGTGATAGGAATTCATTAATAAGGTAACCGTGAGCACCATGTAGTTCGATAACATCAAATCCGGCTTGTTTTGAACGTAACGCGGCCTTCTGAAAAGCTAATATAGTCTCTTTGATTTGCTGTATATTCATTTCTACTGGTATTTTCATCGTATCATTAAAAGGAATTGCAGAAGGAGCGAAAGCATTCGTATCTAATTCAGCTTTTCTTCCGGCGTGAGCGAGTTGAATGGCAACTTTCGCACCGTTATCATGTATAAAAGTAGTCGTTTTATGTAAGCCTTCAATTAGGTTGTCATCCCAAATGCCTAAGTCTTTGTTAGAAATTCGTCCTTCAGCTAACACCGCAGTTGCTTCAACCATAACTAAACCTACTTGGCCAGCAGCGCGAGTTCCATAATGAATGAGATGAAAATTCGTAACGCTACCATCCTCATTCCCCGATGAATACATACACATAGGTGACATAACGATACGATTTTTTAGTGTAACGTTCTTAATTGTATAAGGTGAAAAAAGCTTGGAATTCATCAAATAGCCTCCTTGATTGAATTTTCTTATATTTTACCATTCTCTTTTTTGTTTCTCTAATAAAACGCTTATACGAAAAATTTTGTTTATTCGTGTTACAATGACTAATATGAACCGAATTGGAGGATGACATATGTACCAGGCTTATTATGAAAGCGAAGTAGGTTTGCTTGAAATTACAGCGAATCAAGAAGGAATTACGTCTGTTATATTTGTTGATGAACGACAAGAAGAAAATAAAAATGAAATGATAGAACAATGTATAAATGAGTTAGATGAATATTTTAAAGGGAAAAGAAAAGAGTTTACGGTTTCGCTGTCTGCTGAGGGGACAGCATTTCAAAAAAATGTGTGGGATGCACTTTATACTATTCCATACGGCGTAAGTGCTTCATATTTGGATATTGCAGAGAAGGTTGGAAATACAAAAGCTGTACGGGCAATAGGAGGGGCAAATAGTCGGAATCCAATTTCAATAATCGTTCCATGTCATCGTGTAATAGGAAAGAGTGGAAAGCTTGTTGGATATGCCGGTGGTTTATGGAGGAAAGAGTGGTTATTAAAACACGAAGGTATTTTGAAATGACGAATGGATGGGAAGAGGGATTGTTTTGAAATGTATAAATTGTGGGCAACCTTGCGAGGAGGAACAGTTAAATTGTGCAAGTTGTCAGCGAAACTTGGATAATGAACAAGATGAAGGTAGCTCGTTAATAGATAAAGAACTAGAAGTATATGTAGGGAGACAATATCCGTATTACAAAAGGAAATGGGAGCTTGAGAATAAGCGGATTGCTAGGTGGAGCTGGAATGGTTGGGCTACTATTTTCAATATAGGCTGGCTAGGATATCGTAAGTATTATGTACCAGCTGCTTTATTTATGTTGTTATTAATAGCGTGTGATGCATTTTCGTATTATATGGGATTTAATGTAGCATTGCCAATCGTTAATATGGTGCCTCTTACGTTTTTATTACTCATTTTTATTCTGTTTGGAATGGGGATTTTTTCAAATGGATTATACTATCAATTTGCGGAAAGACGTATATACCGAATAAAAGCAAGAGAAATAAAAGATAAATCAGTTGAAAACTATCTCATTCATGATAGTGGCGGAACGAGCAAAATGGGAGCGACAATTGTTACTATTTTAGCAGTTGCTAGCATATTTTTTAGTCATTTCTTTTTTCCGACTGATCGAGACGTTATTCAAAAGGTTCGTACAAGCTCGCTTTATGAATATCCTTTCTTTTCAATAGGTGAATCTTTCGAAAATTATTTTCAAAATTCAGGTTGGATATATTATCGTGGAACGGAAGGGTTAGAATTAGTAGAATTCCAAGGATATAACGCCGAGGTGCCAGGGCAAAAGGTGGCGATTCAATTTGTTGTCGATTATAAATTGGGTGAAGTGGAACCATACTCACTTACGGTTAATGGTGAATCTAAAACTGAAGAAGAGTTTTTGAAGATGATGGACGAAATATTTAAGGTTCAAAATCCATTTGATATAGAGGATGGATTACAAGTAAATGCTATTCAAAAAAGCGGTTGGAAGGAAATTTCTAACCGCTTTTTTTATGTTTGTCAAAATAAATATTTAAAATAATCAGAATCTTTTGTATAATAAAATATATTATATAGGATTTAACTTATACATATAGATTGGGGGAAGGAAGAATGAAGAGAAAGACAACAACAATTGCTGCACTTGCATTAACGACGAGTGTATTGGTTGCAGGATGTGGGAATGGTGAGAAGGCTTCGACAACGAAGAAAGAATCGAATAAGGGAATGGCAGATAAACAAGTTTTAAATTTACTAGAAACAGCTGAAATTCCTTCAATGGATACATCTAAATCAACGGATTCTGTATCTTTCCGTGTATTTGTAAATGCAATGGAAGGTTTATATCGTCTAGATAAAGATAATAAACCAACACCAGGCATGGCAAAAGATGTGAAGATTAGTGAAGATAAAAAGACATATACATTTGAATTGCGTGATGCGAAATGGTCAAATGGTGATCCAGTTCGAGCACAAGATTTTGTATATGCATGGCAACGTACATTAGATAAAGCAACAGCGGCAGAATATGCATTCATTTTATTTGATGTGAAAAATGCACAGAAAGTAAATAAAGGAGAATTACCATCAGATCAATTGGGTGTTAAAGCGAAGGATGATAAAACGTTGGTAGTAGAATTAGAGCAACCAGCACCTTATTTTCTTGAGCTTACATCATTCCCTACATTTTTCCCATTAAATGAAAAATATGTGAAAGAGCAAGGAGATAAATACGGATTAGAAGCAGATAAATTAGTATATAATGGGCCATTTACAATGAGTCAATGGAAACATGAACAAAATTATCAATTGAAGAAAAACCCTAATTATTGGGATAAAGATACTGTAAAGTTAGACGAAATTAATGTAAGTATTGTGAAGGAAACAAGCACGGGAGTAAATTTATATGATAGTGATCAAGCAGATCGAGTTATTTTAACTTCTGAATTTGTTGATAAATATAAAAAGAATAAGCCAGATGAATTTAAAACGAAGTTAGATCCACGTATGTATTTCTTGCGTTTTAACCAAAAAAATGCAACATTTAAAAACCAAAAAGTACGTGAAGCAATTGATCTAGCATATGATAAAAAAGGAATTGCTGATGTTATTTTAAATGATGGTTCATTGCCAGCATATTTCTTAGTACCTGAAAAATTCACGACAGGTCCGGATGGAAAAGATTTCCGTACTGTAAATAAAAATTTCCGTGATAGTAAAGATAATGCAGAGAAAGCAAAAAAATTATGGGAAGAAGCTAAGAAAGAGCTTGGTCAAGATACAATTACGGTTGAATTACTAAACGATGATAACGGTAGCCGTAAAAAAGTGGGCGACTTTATTAAGGAAGAACTAGAGAAAAACTTGCCTGGTATTAAAGTGAATTTGAAACAGCAACCATACAAGCAGAAGCTAGATTTAGAAAAGAAATTCCAATATGAATTCTCATTATCTGCATGGAGCCCTGATTATCCGGATCCAATGACTTATATTGATATGTTTGTTACTGGAAGCTCATTTAATGAAATGGATTATTCTAATCCGAAGTATGATGATTTAGTAGCGAAATCAAAAGGAGAGCTATTAAAAGATGATAAAGCACGCTGGAATGCACTTGCGGAAGCTGAAAAAATCTTAATTGGTCAAGACGCAGCAATTTCTCCTACGTACCAACAAAGTACAGCTTATTTAGAGAAGCCATTTGTAAAAGGTATTGCTAATCATACGTTTGGTGGGGACTTCAGTTATAAATGGGCATATATTACAAAAAAATAGTATAATAAAAGATGAGTGAATTTTCGCTCATCTTTTATTTGTATAAGGAGGAATTATAGTTGTTAAGGGGAATCAATCATATTTGTTTTTCGGTATCTAATTTAGAAAATTCTATTATGTTTTATGAAAAAGTATTAGAAGGAGAATTATTAGTTAAAGGAAGCAAATTAGCTTATTTTAACATATGTGGAGTATGGATAGCGCTTAATGAAGAGGCGCATATTCCGAGAAATGAGATTCATCAATCCTATACGCACATAGCATTTTCTATTGAACGAGAAGACTTTGAATGTTTAATACAGCGATTAGAAGAAAATGATGTTCATATTTTACAAGGAAGAGAACGTGATATCAGAGATTGTGAATCTATATACTTTGTTGATCCTGACGGTCATAAATTTGAGTTTCACTCAGGGACACTGCAAGACCGTTTAAATTATTATAGAGATGAGAAACCTCATATGACATTTTATTCCGCATTAACGGGCAGTAAGCCCCTAATTGGTGAGGGCTAATAATCAGTGGGGGATGAACAACCCCCCCCCCCCCCGCTGATTAAAGTTTCATTTTACTAGGGAGGGATAGTATTTGCATGCACTTGTAATTGGTGGAACAGGAATGCTAAAGAAAGTTTCTATGTGGCTTTGTGAGAAAGGATTTTATGTTTCTATTATCGGGCGAGATGAAGTGAAATTAGAAAATGTTAAGCGAATGAGTTCTGCACCAGAAAATATTACATGCCTTTCGTTAGATTATCATAATGATGAAGATGTAAAGCTAGCTATTAAAAGTACAATTGAGAAAAATGGTCCGATCACATTAGTTGTTGCATGGGTACACACAAGTGCAAAGCATGCACTATCAAATATTTGTAAAGAAGTAGATTTGTCGTCTAAAACATATAGTTTATTTCATATTTTAGGTAGTAAAGCATCACGTATGCCTGCACAAAAAATAGGGAGTACGCGATGTAGTTATCGTAGAATTATTCTAGGTTTTATTTTAGAAGATACATATGGAAGATGGCTTACTCATGAAGAGATAGCTGATGGAGTTATAAAAGGGATTGAAAGTAAACGAGCGGAGTGGATTGTAGGGAGAATTGAACCGTGGGAATTACGACCAAAATGGTGAGGGGGAGTAAGAAATGAAAACAACTATATATGTAACAAGGCATGGTGAAACAGAGTGGAATGTAGCGAAACGAATGCAAGGACGGAAAAATTCTGCTTTAACTGAAAATGGTATAGTTCAGGCGAAACAATTAGGGAATCGAATGAAAGATTTACCAATCCATGCGATCTATAGTAGTCCGAGCGAAAGAACACTTCATACGGCAGAGTTAATAAAGGGGGAACGTGATATACCCATTATAGCGGATGAGCATTTCTATGAAATCAACATGGGTATATGGGAAGGACAAACAATCGCGGATATAGAAAAGCAATTTCCAGAAGAAGTACATCTATTTTGGAATGAGCCACATCTTTTTCAGTCAACATCAGGAGAAAATTTTGAGGCGGTTTATGAAAGAGTAATTGAAGGGATAAGGCTTCTTTTAGAAAAGCATAAAGGACAAAATATATTGATTGTTTCTCATGCGGCAGCAGCAAAATTACTTGTAGGGTATTTTGCGGGAATTGAAATAGAAAATGTATGGAATGATCCATTTATGCATAGTGCCAGTTTGAGCATAATAGAATTTGAAGATGGTAAAGGTAAAGTGAAACAATTTGCAGACATAAGTCACTTTCAATGAATGTAAAAAAGGCCGCTTGGCGGCCTTTTTTGGTGGCATAAAAACTAGCAGTTACGTTTTTTATACCAGAAGTGATCGAATTTCTTATTTTTGCAAGATGGGAATTTATGTCCGCCTTTGCAATCGTCCCATTTGTGTCCGCCATCGTGACAGTCTTTACCATGATCCCATGAATCATCGCAAGAGTGACCGTGTCTGTTAGGGAAGAATTCGCATTTTTTACAGAAACTTCGTTTTGTCCAGAAAAATTTCTTTTCAAAGCGTATGCATTTTGTAACGAAAGTGCAATGTTTTCTGCGAGTACGTTTTGTAACTAAAACGCATTCTTTTCTACGTGTCACTTTCGTAACAAACGTCCATTTTTGAACACGTACACGAGTACATTTCGTAACAAATGTCCATTTTTTTACATGCGTACATTTTGTAACGAAAGTACAATGTTTCACGCGAGTACATCTTGTTCTTGGACATTTACGCCCTGTAGTACATTTACAGTCTGTAGTACATTTATGATGAGAGAATTTATCATCATCGCATTCAAAAGTACTTGGATCTTGGTGTAAGAAATCCTCCATCCCAGCACTTTTGATTTCTTCAACAGCTTTTCTAATATCACGTTTCATAGAAATCCTCCTTATCATGTATTAAGTTGAAATGGTGTTATGTCAAGAAAATAGACACATGAAACAGAGACATTTAATTCGTTAAGC